>DMJN01000336.1 GCA_003451715.1 Gammaproteobacteria bacterium
GCCGGCCATTTCTCCTCATCGATATGCAATGAACGATTGATGCGCTTTATCAGGCGTAGCTGGTCTTCGGCATCGAGGATATGAAAATCTTCAGGAAGCCCGGCTTCCTGCCAGTGGGAGCGCAGTAAGCGATGTGCCAGGCCATGAAAGGTGCCTACCCACATGCCATTGAATGACTGGCCCAGCAGCTCTTCGATGCGGCCACGCATTTCCCTGGCTGCCTTATTGGTAAAAGTCACGGCCAGGACGGCATAAGGGGAGACCTGCTCGGCCTGCAACAACCAGGCGATACGATGCACTAGCACGCGTGTCTTGCCACTGCCAGCCCCGGCGAGTACCAGCAGGTTTTCTGCCGGGCTGGCTACCGCATTACGTTGTTGCTCGTTGAGGGAGTCGAGTATGTAGGACACATCCATGGCGCGGTATTTTAGCAAAAAGCTGAGCTTATACTTGGCTAATTGAGGCTCGAGATTCGAAAAACTGTGCTTCAATTGATAGTCCGTGCCGCTGCAGATTGCCTGCAGGTATTTAGAGAATGCAATGGGAATTTGTTAGAATGGCGCGCCCTCACAGCGAGGCCCTGGGCCTCATAATCGTTTTCAGGAGAACCCTATGTCTGTCAGATCAGACAACGTGCCATTTAATTGGCAGGATCCATTCCTCATGGAAGAGCAGCTTTCCGAAGAAGAGCGCATGGTACGCGAGACGGCGAGGCAATATGCCCAGGACAAGTTGCTGCCGCGCGTGCGCGATGCCTACCGGAACGAAGAAACCGATCCTGAGATTTTCCGGGAAATGGGATCACTGGGGTTGCTGGGACCCATGATCGAGGGTTACGGCTGTGCCGGTATGAGCTATGTCTGTTATGGATTGATTGCCCGTGAGATTGAAGCAGTGGATTCCGGATATCGGTCAATGATGTCGGTACAGTCATCCCTGGTGATGCATCCCATCAATACCTTTGGTACTGAGGACCAGAAGAACAAATACCTTCCTAAACTTGCCAGCGGTGAATACATCGGTTGTTTTGGTCTGACGGAACCGGATCATGGCTCAGATCCCGGTAGCATGAATACGAGGGCGAAGGCTGTAGAAGGGGGTTATAGTCTGTCCGGTGCCAAGAACTGGATCAGCAATTCACCGATTTCCGATGTATTTGTCGTGTGGGCTAAAGATGATGACGGCGCTATACGCGGATTCATCCTCGACAAGGGGATGGAAGGCCTGAGCGCACCGAAGATCGAAGGCAAGCTGGCGTTACGAGCCTCCATCACCGGAGAGATCGTCATGGATGAAGTGTTCGTACCGGAGGCGAACAAACTTCCCGGTGCCCAGGGTCTCAATGGCCCGTTCAGTTGCCTCAATTCCGCCAGGCTGGGAATAGCCTGGGGCGCATTGGGTGCCGCAGAAACCTGTTGGCACGCGGCACTGCAATACACGCTAGATCGCAAACAGTTTGGCCGGCCACTGGCTGCAAATCAGATCATTCAGAAGAAGCTGGCACAGATGCAAACCGATATTTCTCTGGGGCTGCAGGGCTGCCTGCAGGCCTGCCGTCTGAAAGATCAGGGTAAACTGGCCCCACCACTTATTTCATTGTTGAAGCGTAACTCCTGCCTGAAAGCACTCGATGCGGCCCGCGAAGCGCGGGATATGCTGGGCGGTAATGGGATCTCCGATGAGTATCCGGTTATGCGGCATTCGCAGAATCTTGAGGTGGTTAATACATATGAGGGCACGCAGGACATCCACGCCCTAATACTAGGCCGAGCCCAGACCGGCATCCAAGCATTTACGGGTTGACGGCTTCCCCTGGCGGCACGATGCTGCGTTGGAAGTGCTCCCCCAGGTCGTCAGTTACTGCCTGTAAAATCCTCCCTGGGGGAGCACTCCCGCCTTGCCTCGCACTCGCCAGGGAAACCCTTCAGATCGCTAACATCTTCGGGTACGAGCATTTTTCAAGAATTAATATCGGGGGAGGAAGTATAAACGAACGCGCGTGCTGGACCAGTTAATAAACTAGAATTTATTGGATTACGAGCAGTGATTGCCATCCCTTCTGGGTTAGCTAGCACTTACTCAGAACGAAGGGAATCTGGACTCGAGGTTGTCTCTGGTGGTGCTAGTCGAGGCGGGAGTGCTTCCAACGAAGGATAGCACCACCAGAGACAACCGTTCACTCTCAAATGTAGTTTAGAAAGATGCCGGTGAAGATTATTGCGCCGACCCAGTTGTTATTCAGAAATGCAGAAAAACAGGGGCTGGGCAGGCGATTTCGGATCAGATACTGTTGATAGCCTAGCAGTCCGCAGGCGATCACTAGCGAGGCATAGTAAGGGATGCCCATTTCCAGCTGCCGTCCGGCCAGCCACATTGAGACGATGAACATCATTTGCAACATGGCGATGATGGCCTTATCCATGTCGCCGAACAGGATGGCCGTGGATTTGACGCCTATTTCGATATCGAACTCTCTATCCACCATGGCGTACTCGGTGTCGTAAGCAACTGTCCATAATACGTTGCCGACAAACAATAAATAAGCCGCTTGCGGAATGGCGCCGGTCTGGGCGGTGAACGCCATCAGAATTCCCCATGAAAAAGCCACGCCAAGCACCAGTTGGGGGAGGTTAGTGTAGCGCTTCATGAAAGGATAGATCGCTACCAGTGAGACGGCGCCGAATGACAGAAGGATTGTCTCTCTATTGGTAAACAACACCAGAATAAAACCGATGCTAGACAAAATACCAAAACAATAGAATGCATCCTGGCGCCTTAAGGCGCCACGAGCCAGAGGTCGCTGTTGCGTACGGCTAACCTGTCCGTCTATCTTGTAATCGGCAAAGTCATTCACACAGCAACCGGCAGAGCGCATGATTGCGGTACCTGACAAAAAGATGAACAGCAAGGAGAGGCTGGGAACACCTTCGGCTGCAATCCAGAGCGCGCTGATTGTTGGCCATAGCAGGAGAAAGATTCCAATTGGGCGATTAAGCCGGGTTAGTTCAACCAGGGCTGGTATTTTTTCAGACAGTTCGGGGAAACGACCCCTGAACCTGCTGATAATTGCCGACCAGTACGGCTGTAGAGAAGCAATGATATTCAAGTGTTACACAACCAGCTTACTAAGATTTAAGCGCGTAGCATAAAAGATTTTGTCCAAGAGTAGAAACGCTAAGCTCTACTGGTTGGCGTAGCTTTTTGAAGATTAACTGTGATACAGCAGAGGAACCCTAAACATTAACGTAGTTTACCTTGTCGCCCAGCCAGCGGCAGATAAGTGGGTCGACAATCTCGGGAAACTGGGTAAGTACGATTTCTGATGCATCCCGTACCTCATCCAGAAGGCCTGCATCTCGCCCGATGTCCGCCACTCGGAATGTCATAAGACCGGTTTGCTGAGTGCCCAGTACCTGACCCGGCCCCCTGAGTTCAAGATCTTTTTCGGCTATATAGAAACCATCAGTGCTTTCCCGCATCACTGCCAGACGCTGCTTGCTACTCTCAGACAGGGGTGTCTGGTAGAGCAGAAGGCAATGGCTATGAACACTACCTCGGCCAATTCTGCCACGAAGTTGATGTAATTGTGCCAGGCCCAGCCGTTCAGGATTTTCGATAACCATCAGGCTGGCATTGGGCACGTCAACGCCAACCTCTATTACCGTGGTGGCGACGAGTAGCTTCAAGTTTCCGCTTTTGAATCGCTCCATTACTTCAAGCTTCTGTTTCGATTTCATGCGACCATGAATGAGTCCAACGGACAGGTGTGGTAATTGTTGGGCTAGGTGTTCGGCAGTTGCCTCGGCCGCCTGACACTGCAATGTTTCTGATTCCTCGATGAGTGTACATACCCAGTAGGCCTGATTGCCTTCTGAGCATGCATTGTCGATACGCTGAATCACCTCATCCCGGCGATTGCTTGCAACCACGGCAGTATTTACAGGTGTCCTACCTGGAGGTAATTCGTCGATGATTGAGTTATCCAGGTCAGCATAGGCGCTCATAGCGAGTGTTCTCGGGATTGGCGTTGCAGTCATTACCAGCTGATGAGGATTAAGATCACCAGTGGTAGCCTTGTCGCGCAGGGCCAGGCGTTGATGAACCCCAAAACGATGTTGCTCATCGATAATAATCAGCCCCAGCCCGGCGTAAATAACGTCGTCCTGAAACAGCGCATGAGTACCGATCAGGAGCTGACATATCCCGGTACTGAGGGAGTCGAGAGTTTGTTTTCGCTCAGAGCCCTTAGTCTTTCCACTCAGCCAGCCGACGTTGATGCCAAGCGGTTCAAACCACTCCCTGAAATTGAGCAGGTGTTGTTCGGCCAGTATTTCCGTGGGCGCCATCAGAGCAACCTGGCAGTCACTGCCAATGGCGTGCAGTGCCGAGAGAGCCGCGACCACTGTCTTACCCGAGCCCACATCGCCTTGCAGCAACCTCAGCATCGGGCAAGCGCTGCTAAGATCGCTGGCAATTTCCTGATAGGCTGTTTGTTGTCCGTTGGTCAGCGTGAAAGGCAGCTGCCTGAGATAGCGGGTTAGCAGCTCATTGTCGGCAAGCAGTTGTGGCGCAGTCTGTTTATCAGAATCATTTTTGAAGCGGCGCATGCACAGACGATGGGCGAGCAGCTCCTCGAAAGCGAAACGTTTCTGGCCGGGAACCCCCCCGCTCAAGCAATTCAATGCCGCATCAATGGGTGGTCGATGAACGTGCCGTATCGCATCGGTCAGACTCTGGAGCCCCAGTGAGCTTACTAGCTGAGGTGGCAGATAGTCTCGCAGCTGCTCAGATCTCTCGAGTAGTTCGAGCGCCTGTCTGGCGACATTACGTAGTCTGCCCTGCTGCAATCCTTCAGTGGTGGGATAGATGGGGGTCAACGAATCGGCAATGGGTTCGCTGTCAGGATCCTGAAGTACCTTGTATTCAGGGTGATACAGCTCCATACCGGCTCTGCCGCGTCGGACTTCGCCATAGCAACGTAGTTGAGCACCGGCCTGCAGCGATTTTTTCTGGGCCGCACTGAAATGAAAGAAACGCAAACTGATAACACCGCTGTTGTCGCGTAATACGCAGTGCAAGCTACGACGCCGGCCGAACTGAATATTACAGCCAGTGATCTCACCTTGCAGCTGTACCTGTTGACCGACAGAAACTCTGCCGATGGAGTCAATACGGGTACGGTCTTCATATCGCAGGGGCAAATGGAACAACAGATCCTGCACGTTGTAGATACCCAACTGGCTAAATTTTTTCTCCAGGGCAGGCCCGACTCCCTTAAGTGAAGTGAGTGGAATCTGATCGAGTTGTTGGTTGCTCATGGCTGAATCTGGTCGATCCTTCGAGTGATTACCGATTTGCAGGCGTTGTGGAATTGCAGTGCCGGCAGAATAGCACTTACATCCGACTTACGTTAAAAGTATAGGGGTTTCCAGCCAATTTGTTCAGCGGATCCCTAGACAGCAAGGATAGCGTCAATTTCCACCATCGAATGCTTGGGAAGTGCGCCGACCTGAATCGTGGCACGAGCAGGGTAGGGTTCATCGAAGTGCTCTGCCATGATCGCGTTGACCCGAGCAAAGTCATTAAGGTCGGTCAGATAGATAGTCAGCTTTACCGCTTGCTGCAGAGTAGTACCGGCGGCATTGGCAATCGCGGTAAGGTTTCTGAAAACCTGTTGTGCTTGTGTTTCGATACCGCCATCCACCAGTTCCATAGTTTCCGGGTCCAATGGAATCTGCCCTGACAGGAAAATAAGCTCGCCGGTCTTAATGGCTTGCGAGTAAGGCCCTAAGGCGGACGGTGCAGCGGATGTTTGGATGGACTCTCGTTCGGCCATGGTTTGGTGTTGCTCAGTGAGTACCAATAATGCTCTTGAGCACCTTGCGAACCCGGCGACTCTTGACGCGGGTTACTTTGCTTACCGGCTTGATAAGTCGAACCCGCTTCATCACTCTCGCCAGGTGCACACGATTGCGCACATTCAACGACAGATTGACGATGCTGAAACGTGCGTCTCTCTCCACGGTGCTGATCTTCTCGATGTTTGCCTCAGTACTGGTAATGGTAGTGGCGAGCGTGGCGATAATTCCCCGTAAGTTTTCCAACTCGACGCGCAGCTCGACAGAGAATTCACCTTCCACATCCGGGTCCCAGCTCACGGCGACACATTTTTCCGGGTTGTCACGAATATCCGCAATGTTATTGCAATCGTCGGTATGAATTACCATGCCCCGACCGGAACTGATGTGACCCACAACCGGGTCGCCCGGAATGGGATGACAACACTTGGCATAGTTCATCACCATGCCCTCGGATCCGCGGATTGCCAGGGTACCCTGTTGTTCTGATTCGCTATCGGCCTCCAGTGGAGCGACATTGCTGTGGGCGACCAGGCGTTGCGCGATCATGTAGGACATACGATTACCGAGGCCTATCTCTTCCAGCAATTGATCCAGAGTCTTCAGGTTGATCTGGTTAAGAACCGCATCAATATTGTCTTTCGATACCGAGTCGAGGTCGCTGCCAAAACTCGCCAGCGCCTTGTTCAGCAAACGGCGCCCCAGTGCAACAGACTCAGAATGTTTCTGGTTCTTCAGGCAGTGTCGGATATTGCTGCGGGCTTTTCCGGTAATAACAAAGCTCAGCCAAGCCGGGTTAGGCTGGGTACCAGGAGCAGTGATGATCTCAACGGTTTGACCGCTCTGTAGTGGTTCACTCAGTGGGGCAAGACGGCGGCTGATGCGACAGGCTACACAGGAATTACCCACGTCGGTATGAATCGCATAGGCAAAGTCGACTGCTGTCGAACCGGCGGGCAATTCGAATATCATACCCTTCGGTGTGAATACGTAGATCTCATCCGGGAACAAATCAATCTTAACGTTTTCAATGAACTCCAGTGAATTACCGGCATGCTTTTGTAACTCCAGTAAGCCGTTAACCCACTCACGGGCGCGGATATGAGCATTGCTGGGCAGGTCGTCGCTGGATTTGTAGAGCCAGTGAGAGGCAATGCCATTATTGGCCATCGCTTCCATCTCTTCGGTGCGGATCTGAATTTCGATGGGTACGCCATGCATACCGAACAGCGTTGTGTGTAGTGATTGGTACCCGTTTGCCTTCGGTATAGCGATATAGTCTTTGAAGCGACCCGGCACTGGTTTATAGAGGCTGTGCACTGCGCCTAACACCCGATAACAGGTATCGACCCTGTCGACAATGATTCGAAACGCATACACATCCATAATTTCGGAGAATGATTTGCGTTTGCTGCGCATCTTTTCGTATATAGAATACAGGTGTTTCTCGCGACCAATAGTGCGACCCGGGAGTCCTTCACGTTCCAGGCAGGCTTCCAGAGAAGTCTGGATCTGTGACACGATCTCCTTGCGGTTGCCGCGAATGCGTTTTACTGCAGCGCTGATTCGGCGGGAGCGCATTGGGCACAATGCGGCAAAGCCCAATTCTTCAAATTCGACGCGGACGTTGTTCATACCCAGCCGATTGGCAATCGGCGCATAAATATCCAGAGTCTCCTTGGCAATGCGGCGACGCTTATCCGGCGTAAGTACTTCCAGAGTGCGCATGTTGTGTAGCCGGTCCGCAATCTTAACCAGTATTACCCGCAGGTCCTTCGCCATGGCCATGGCCATTTTCTGGAAGTTCTCAGCCTGAGCTTCGGCGCGGCTACTAAAGGTGATCTTGTTGAGTTTGCTGACACCATCCACCAGGTCAGCCACTGTATTGCCGAACTGTGACTTGATAGCAGTCTTGGTTATACCGGTGTCTTCGATGACATCGTGCAGCATGGCTGCCATCAGGCTCTGATGGTCCATGTGCATTTCACTCAGGATGTTGGCGACGGCCAGTGGGTGAGTTACGTAGGCATCGCCGCTGCGGCGGTATTGCCCTTCGTGGGCTTGCTCCGCATAATAAAAGGCGCGTCTGACGTTGTTGACCTGGTCTTTGCCGAGATATCCACAAAGCCCGTCGGCGAGAGAGTCGATAGTGTCCAGATTGGCGACTTGCAAGACTCGACTCCTTAAGGATTACTCTTCGGCGGGGGGCTGTGCTTCCTGCTCAGCAGCGGCAACGGCTTCTCCCAGCTCTTCGACGGCGGCTTCTTCCAGCTCTACGCTCGGCTTTTCCACCAGGGTTTCGGCATTCACCAGACCGTCTGCAATCTCGCGCAGTGCAATAACGGTGGGCTTGTCATTATCGACGGAGACCAGAGGGTCTTTGCCTTCGATCTGCAGCTGTCGTGCGCGCTTGCTCGACACCATGACCAGCTCGAAGCGGCTATCTACTTTGTCCAAACAATCTTCTACAGTAATTCTTGCCATCGTTCATTGCCTTTATCAGCTAATATCGCTATTGATGCCAGGGGCGGGCTGTCGCCCTTTACCGGCCGTTCAGCCCCTGAACCTGCCTTTGCATTTGAGCCCACTCTAAGAGGATCGGGGATTTTACTGAATTCCGGTCAAAATTGCATATATTTCTCCTCAGAATGGTAGTGCTTAGCGTGGATTTCAATTCCGGGTCAGGCTGCTCAGGAGGTTGGCCAGGATCTCCCCCTGCACGCGAACGGTCAATCTATTGCTGCGGATTATCGCCCGTAAGTCGTCTAGCGCGGTCTCGAAATCATCGTTTACAACTATGAAATCTGCTGCGGCTACATGCTCGATGACACTGCGTGCCTGTTGCATGCGTTTATCGATAGTGTCTTCATCATCCTGGGCTCGTTCGGTTAATCGTTGCGAGAGAGCTTCCAGCGAGGGTGGCAGAATGAAAATAAAGCATGAATCGGGTAACAAGTTGCGAATCTGTGCGGCGCCTTGCCAGTCTATTTCCAGGATGACGTCCAAGCCCTCATTCAGTTTGCTACTTACCCAATGCTGTGATGTTCCATAATGGTATCCATAGACTTCAGCGCTTTCGAGGAAGTCACCGTCTTGCAACATGGGCATGAATTCCTGGCCACTAATAAAGTGATAATTGACCCCATTCTCTTCACTTGGGCGTCCCGGCCTGGTCGTATGTGAAATTGACACGAGCAATTTCTCATCGTGTGCCACGAGTTCATTTACGAGAGTTGTTTTGCCAGCACCTGAAGGAGCGGTAACAACTATTAATTTTCCTTTAGGCATATCTAGTCCCTATGCATTTTCTGTCACTCGACATTCTGGATTTGTTCACGCATCTGTTCTATCAAGACTTTTAGCTCGACCGCACCCATCGTTGTCTCCACAACAATGGCCTTGGAGGATAGCGTATTTGCCTCTCTATTTAACTCCTGCATGAGAAAATCCAGTCGTCGGCCTTTTTGCCCGCTGGTGTCAATGACCCTTTCGACCTCATTCAGATGAGAGTCGAGCCGATCCAGCTCTTCATCGATATCGGCTTTCTGTGCAAGCAAAGCAATCTCCTGTTCGAGGCGGGTGGGTTCCAATTCAGCCTGTAGATCTTGTAGTTTGTCCAACAGGGACTGGCGCTGCTTTTTCAGGATATCGGGCATTTTCTTTCGTACATTGCTGACTATTTCCCGAATCGATTCGAGGCGTTGCACGAGCAAGCCTTTTAATGTCTCGCCTTCGCGTTCACGGCTGGCTACCAGATCATCCAGCGCCTTTTCAAAGAGTTGCAGGGCTTCAGATTGCAGCGCTTTATAGTCGATCTGCCGATCCATAATAACACCGGGCCAGCGGAGCAGCTCCATGGAACTTAATGGTGAGGAAGCGCCGGTCAGATTTTGAATCTCACTGTTGGCATGCATTAGCTTCAGCACTAATTCATTATTCAGCTGCAGCTCTGATTGACTCGATTCAACAGCTTGATAACGCAGCTGACATTCGACTTTGCCACGATTCAGTCGCTTTCTGGCGATCTCGCGTACCGCATTTTCTAAATCCCGGAAGGCTTCCGGAAGTCTTAAGCTGGTTTCCAGGTAGCGGTGGTTGACGGAGCGTATCTCCCAGGTAAGTGAACCCCAATCCTGTTCCAACTGCTGCCTCGAAAAGGCAGTCATGCTTAACATCATAACAACGTGCTCTACGGAAATAGAGTCGCCATTTTAACTTAATACGCGAGTAATCACAGTGAACAATATCACCCCATCAAGCATCGCTTTGCTCGCACTGTGCAGGATTTTCGAGGATAATTCGCAGCACTCCCGAAGTGGTTCAACATCAATCCCGGAATCTCCATGCCAGATACTATTCGTCCCAGCGCCAGACAAGCCGATCAATTGCGTGAAATTCGATTGAGCAGACATTACACCAAGCACGCAGAAGGCTCGGTTCTTGTTGAGTTTGGCGACACCAAAGTCTTGTGTAATGCGACCGTGGAGGGGTCGGTGCCGCGGTTTCTCAAGGGCTCAGGGCAGGGATGGATAACTGCTGAATACGGCATGCTGCCACGTTCTACAGGCAGCCGTATGGACCGCGAAGCCGCCAGAGGCAAACAATCTGGAAGGTCCCTGGAGATACAGCGCCTGATTGGCCGCTCGCTGAGGGCGTCGGTGGAACTAAAACAGCTCGGCGAACACACCATAAAGGTAGATTGCGATGTAATACAGGCCGATGGTGGAACCCGTACGGCTTCCATTACCGGGGGATGTGTAGCGCTGGTTGATGCGATTAACTACATGTTGGCAAACGAAATGCTTCAATCCAACCCCTTAAAACAACTGATAGCATCGGTATCTGTTGGCATCTACAAGGGACAAGCAGTGTTGGACCTGGACTATGCGGAAGACTCCAGCGCGGAAACGGACATGAATGTAGTCATGACCGAGAGCGGGGGTTTTATAGAAGTACAGGGTACCGGCGAAGACGGGGATTTCAGCCACGCGCAATTGCTTCAGATGATTGCACTCGCTGAAAATGGCATAAAGCGTTTGATAGAATCACAACGACTGAGCCTGGCATGAGATCAGCACCCCACCCGATCAGGATTGCTGCAGAATAGGAGAAGCGATGCAATCATTCCAAACAGACTTTCTGAAATTCGTGATTGAACATCAGATTCTTCGCTTCGGAGAGTTTACTCTGAAATCCGGCCGACAGAGCCCCTACTTTTTTAATGCCGGGCTTTTTAATAGCGGCGATAAGCTCTCATTTCTGGGCGAGTGCTACGCAGCTGCCATCGTAGCCTCAAATCAACAGTTCGATGTCCTGTTTGGTCCTGCCTACAAGGGCATCCCCCTGGTGTCAGCTACGGCGATAGCACTGGCTAGCAAGTACGGGACTAATAAACCATTTTGTTTTAATCGTAAAGAAGCAAAAGATCACGGTGAGGGGGGGTTGATCGTTGGGGCTGAACTCAGTGGCGAAGTCATGATTATCGACGATGTCATTACAGCTGGAACGGCGGTGCGTGAAGCTACGGACATTCTGCAAAACAATGGCGCGACACTTAAAGGCATCGCAGTGGCGATGGATAGACAGGAACGGGGCACCGGATCTTTGTCGGCTATCCAGGAGATTGAACAAAGCTACCAAATAAAGATTGTCAGCATAATCAACTTACAAGACATTATCAGCTATCTTGAGTCAGCAGAGGACAGCTCTCTTCATCAATATCTTGATGCGGTAGTTTCCTATAGAAAAAAATTTGGCGTCTGATGAATCAGAGGGTCTTAGCTTTTTGACGCTGTGTCAGCCACCGTAAATGGCGACAGTAGATTTCTGCTGAGATACTCCCACTGAATATCCCAATTCTCCAGTGGTGATTGTTTAAACTCACTGCGTACGAACTGCACTAATCTACCTTCGCAGCTGGCCAGCAGCAGGTTGGCCAGGGCTGCAGCAGATGCCGTTGGTTTCAAATTTTCTCTGATTTGAGCCTCTCGCAATACCTGTTTGAGTTGGGATTCCAGGCGGCTGTAAAACTGAGCGATGCGAGTTCGCAGTCGTCCGGTTTCTCCGGCCAGTGCATCACCTGTCAGAAGCCTGGTCATGCCCGGATTCTTATCCGAGAAAGTCAACAGCAGGGTGAGTATCATCTGGCAGCGCGCTTCGGCACCGGATTCTTCGTTCAAGATTCGAGAGATTCGCAGAAACAAGGTTTCTTCGATGAACGTGATGAGCCCTTCAAACATTCGTGCCTTACTGGGAAAGTGCCTATACAAAGCCGCTTCAGACACTCCCACTTCTTTTGCCAACGCAGCCGTGGTAATCCGCTCCCCAGGTGCGGTTTCCAGCATGCGAGCCAGCGCTTGCAGGATCTGATCTTTGCGTGACACCTTATTACTGTTATCCATAGTTATTCTGTTTCTGATTTCTGAAGCGTGCCGCTCCAGCTTGTGTGCTGTTAATCCTGGTTCAGGCCGTTCTTTGTTATGAGGGTGCCGACGCCTTCATCGGTAAAAATTTCCAGTAACACTGCATGTTCGACTCTGCCATCGATGATATGTGCGCTGTGTACGCCACCTTTCACAGCCTTTAACGCACATTCGACCTTGGGCAGCATCCCTCCTTGTAAGGTCTTATCGGCAATTAACTTTGCAACTTGTTTAATGCTGAGACCCGTTAGCACCTTACCTTGTTTGTCCTGTATGCCAGCTACGTTAGTCAGAAGTATGAGTTTTTCCGCACCCAATACCTTGGCGATTTCCCCCGCTACGGAATCAGCGTTGATGTTATAGCTGGCGCCTGACTCATCGGTTCCGATGGGCGCGATTACCGGAATGAAGTCACTATCTTTCATGACTTCCAGAACCTCGGTATTGATTTGAACCACTTCCCCAACCTGCCCGATATCTATCATTTCTTCGTTCGGGTCTCCATTGCGGGGTTTGATTCGAAGTTTCCTGGCTTTGATGAGGTTGCCGTCCTTACCGGTTACTCCGACAGCCTTACCCTGGTTCTTGTTAAGCAGAGTTACAAGCTCCTTATTGACCAATCCACCGAGAACCATTTCTACAACGTCCATCGTCTGACTGTCAGTGACACGTAATCCATCTACAAAATTTGACTCTATGTTGAGCTGGTCCAACACATTGCCGATTTGTGGTCCGCCGCCATGCACGACGATGGGATTCATGCCAACCAGTTTCATTAATACGATATCCCGGGCAAAGCTATGCTTCAGCTTTTCATCTACCATGGCATTGCCACCGTATTTGACTACTACCGTACACCTCGTGAATTTCTGTATATAGGGCAGCGATTCGGTCAGCACCTTGGCGATATTCTTAGCATTGTCAATTGTTAGTGACATAGTTAGTGACTAATGGTTTTCCAGTACGCTCACGTCTAAGTTTTTATCTGCTTGAGCTATTAAAGCTTTAAACTCTCCCTTGATGGCCTGCAAGCGCTCCATACTGTCCGCTTCAAACCTCAGTAGAATTGCCGGGCTGGTATTCGACGCGCGAACCAGCCCCCAGCCATCCTGAAACTCTACCCTCAAACCATCGAGGGTGATCAATCTGGCACCTGGAAATTCTGCCAGTTCCAGCAATCGATCTATGAGCTGAAATTTGCTGGATTCATCCACGGCGACTTTAATTTCGCTTGTGCTGATGCTCTTTTCGTAGCGGGCAAACAGTTCGCTGGCAGTGCAATCCTTACCGCTCAAGATCTCAACGATTCTGGCTGCAGCATAGATGCCATTGTCGTAACCGAACCAACCGTCTTTTATAAAGATATGAGCCGCGTATTCGCCACCCAATGGGGCACCGGTTTCCTGCATTTTCTGTTTCATGAAGGAATGCCCACTGCGGTGCATGACCGGGGTGGCACCGGAG
Source organism: Gammaproteobacteria bacterium (assembly GCA_003451715.1). GTDB lineage: Bacteria > Pseudomonadota > Gammaproteobacteria > Pseudomonadales > Pseudohongiellaceae > UBA9145. The sequence continues at coordinate 13,745 of DMJN01000336.1, forward strand.
CTGGAGATTAGCTCAGTCAGATGGGCACAGCATTTCACATCGAACACGATGGGGGCGCCGGGGTACCGGGGTGCAATGTGTTCCACCCGCAGCATGAGCAAGCGATCGGCATCCACAAATTCTCCCAGGTTAGACACTATTCCAAGTCGGTCACCATCACCATCAAATGCAATACCCAGGTCGGCCTCATGGGAGACAACGCATTTCGCCAGGGATTGCAGGTTCTCGGGAATAGTCGGGTCGGGATGGTGATTGGGAAAATTGCCGTCAATCTCACAATAGAGTGGCAGCACGTCACAACCGAGTCTCTCAAACAGCCTGGGGGCTATCACCGCAGGAACGGCATTGCCGCAGTCTATAACCAGGCGTAAGGGTCGCGGTAATTGAATTCTGGTGCTGACATCCTCTATATAACTCTGCGAAATATCCAGCGTCGAACTCCTGCCGCTGCCGACGTGCAACCGCCTGGCTTCGATGCGCTCCCGTATTTTCTGAATCTGGTTTTCCGCCAGGCAGGTTTGTTTAAAAACAATCTTGAGGCCATTGTAGTTGGCCGGATTATGACTCGCCGTAAGCATGACGCCGGAGGTAAATTCGGTAGTGTGGGTGGCAAAATATAACAACGGAGTAGGAATCATGCCGAGTTCAACTACATTGCAGCCACTGGCCAGTATTCCTTCGACCACGGCTTGGGAGAGCGTCGGGCTGGAAAGCCTGCCGTCGAACCCTACCAGTAGCGAATCAATCCCGTTGTCGAGGGCTTCACTGCCGATGGTCTGGCTGATTAGCCTGACACTCTCATAGGTCAGCTCTTCATCCACGATACCGCGAATATCATAGGCTCGAAATATCGAGCCGGGTATCTGTTGTGGAATCGATGCCTGTTCTTCTATTAGTGCCATGATCTCTTCACGCCTGCGATTAACAGGCGGGCTAGGGGCTCCGGTTCAATTGGTCGGCAATGAGCTGCAGCATATTGCGGGCAACGACATGCTTATTTGCTGCAGGAAGTTCTCTTTCCTCATCAGGAGAGATAGCGGTTACTGCAATAGTTTCACTGTTGAAGGTGTCAGTCGCCTTGTTCGCAAACAACAGGTCCAGATTTTTCTCTTGCAGCTTCTGGCGCCCATTTTTCACAATGTCGCTGGTCTCTGCGGCGAAACCTACCACGAGGGGTCGGGATTTTAATGCCGCAACCTCGCTGATGATGTCGGGATTCTTGACCAGTTTCAGCTGTAGGACATCGTCAGTTTTCTTGATTTTTTCAGGGGAGATTTCCGCCGGTCGATAGTCGGCCACCGCGGCAACGCCGATGAACACATCGGCATCTTCGATGTGCGCGTTGGTGGCCTGTTGCATCTCATTGGCGCTTTCTACATCGATGCGTGTTACCCGATCGGGTGTGGAGAGGGGCACCGGGCCGCTAATGAGCGTCACTCTGGCACCGGCGGATACCGCTTCGGCAGCCAGGGCGAAAGCCATCTTTCCAGAGCTGTGGTTGCTTATAAACCTTACAGGATCGAGGGCTTCTCGTGTTGGACCTGCGGTTATTACCAGATGTCGACCCGCCAGGAAATCAGTCTCGAAAAGCCCGGCACATAATTCCGTAAGTTCAGCTGGCTCTAGCATCCGCCCCAGGCCCACATTGCCACAGGCCTGCTCGCCAGTTGCGGGTCCGAATACGTGGTAGTGGCGATCGTGCAGAACTTCAAGATTGGATTGAGTACTGGGGTCAGCCCACATGGCCTGGTTCATAGCCGGTGCAATGGCGGTTGGTGCAGAGCTGGCCAATACGGCTGTACTCAGAATGTCATCGGCCTGGCCCCGCGCCATGCGTGCAATAAAGTCGGCCGTGGCCGGCGCAATCAATACCAGGTCAGCCCAGCGGGCCAGTTCGATATGACCCATTGCTGCCTCGGCCTCGGTGTCCAGAAGATTCAGATGCACACGATTCCCGGAAAGGGCCTGCATGGTCAGTGGCGTAATGAACTCCGTAGCTGCCTGGGTCATGGCAACCCGCACTTCGGCTCCGGCCTTAACAAACAGGCGCGTAAGCTCAGCACATTTGTAGGCAGCAATGCCGCCGGTAATGCCTAGAAGAATGCGTTTGTTAGTGAGGCTTAACATGGGAACCGTTGAAAAATCTGGCACTCGTGTGGGAGGAGTAGACTAGCAGGTCGTCCTGCGTGAAGCAATTTGGGAGGGATTCAGGAAATTCGAGGATTTACAGACTAAGCTTTAGAGACTGCGGAAATGATATGGCAGGTATATAGACCTATGACAATGACATTGTGGCCTGTGATGGAACGGCCGCGGGAAAAGCTGCTCAGTAGTGGGGCCGGGCAGCTTTCGGATGCCGAGCTACTGGCGGTAATCATCCAAAATGGCAGGCCCGGTATGACGGCCGTGGATATGGCCCGCAATCTATTGACCAGGCACGGTGGGTTGAATGGCATTCTGACCGCCCCACGAGCCGATCTCTGCCGGCAACCCGGCATTGGAAAGGGCACCTTCGCTCGCTTCAAAGCCATGCAGGAACTTACTCAAAGGTAGATGCTGGAAAGCATACAAAGTAAGGATGTACTTACTAGCTCAGTGGAAACCCGCAATTATCTTCGGGCCAAATTCAGGAATTGCCAGAGAGAGATCTTCAGCTGCCTGTTTCTGGATAATCAACACCATGTTATGAAGCTGGAAGAGCTATTCCAGGGGACCATCGATGGGGCGGCTGTGTATCCACGCGAGGTGGTAAAACGCTGCCTCTACTTCAATGCGGCTGCGGTCATCTTCGCTCACAATCATCCCTCGGGTATCGCCGAGCCGAGCCAGGCAGATATTGCCATTACCCATAAACTCAGAGCCGCCCTGCTCACGATTGATGTGAGGGTGCTGGACCACCTGGTGATTGGTGATAATTGCGTGGTGTCATTTGCCGAGAGAGACTTGCTGTAGCAAATTTGCGGGTGTGCTACGGGCAAGCAATCAAGGGCCTCGGCGGCAGATTGCCTTGCTATTGGCAAGCTGTTCTGGTATAAAACGCAGCTCTTTTTTTGACCCCTGAGCCGAAGCCTTGCTCGGGGGAATCAAATCATGTGTAGTCACATCAACGGGACTGAGAGGCAAGAAGATGTCCAGGGTTTGCATGGTAACGGGTAAAAAACCGGTTACAGGAAACAACGTATCACACGCGCACAACAGGACCAGGCGCCGATTTTCTCCGAATATTCACAGCCATCGTTTTTGGGTTGAGTCGGAGCAGCGTTTCATAAAACTGCGTTTATCAGCCAAGGGTATGCGCATCATAGACAAACTGGGTATCGATGCGGTGCTGGCAGACCTTCGCGCTAACGGCGTGCATGTCTAGTTGAATTGAGTGGGGTAAGCGACAATGAGAGAGAAAATCAAGCTGGTATCGAGTGCCAAGACGGGCCATTTCTACACGACCGACAAGAATAAGCGCAACATGCCGGACAAGATGGAGATCAAGAAATTTGATCCGGTTGTTCGCAAGCACGTGATCTACAAGGAATCCAAGATCAAGTAGTAGGCCCGTTAAACAAGGCCACGTCTGTCAGGTTCAATAAAAGGCCGCTAGTTCCACGCAGGGAATTAGCGGCTTTTTAATGTCTGAGCAGTACGTCTACTCCTGTCTATTTACCCCGACTCAGTTTTCTGGCAAGCCGTTCTGTGGTTGCCAATACTTTCGGGTTCTCTTCAAATTCCAGTTTCAATTTGCCAACAGTCGTAGAAACCGTTCCATATCGCTTGAGCCTGAATAGCTTGGCCATCGATTGCAGGGTCACAGCCGATAACTCCTGGCACAGATACATCGCCACCCAACGGGGTACGTTTTTAGAGCCTGGACCACGAGCGGCTTTGTAGATGCTGGCTTCGGTAACTTTGAACTGCTTGGCGACGGCGGAAATAATCTGTTTGCACGAAGGGCGCCACTTGGCATTCGCTCCGCGTGAAACACCACGAACGGCAGTTGCCGAACGTTTTCTTTGCGCAAACTGACGAAACTTGGCATCACCCATCACAGAGGACAGGTTTTTCTTTCCATAGAAATGGCCGAGCTCATCGTCGACGCCTTGTGCAACATATTTTTTGTATGCTGCGGGTCGCTTCGCTGCCACCGTGCGCAGTTGTTTCAACGTATCATCGCGATTGAACCAGGCGGGCGGTTTGGCCTTGCGTGTGAAATACGTGTAACTGCTATAAGGATAGTTGTTCAGCTCCGAAGCCTTGACCTTTGTGTGTATATACCTCGATAGCGGGAGCAGGTAATTGTCGGCCTGTACCAGGACTGCTTTGTATCGACCTTTGAATAGAGATCCGTCGATTCGCTTCAGCCTTTGATATTGCTGAGTATAGAGCCCGTCTACCTGGCGCATGAACCGACTCAGGTTCGCCTCTGGTGTTTTAACCACCAGCTGGTACTGGTTTCTTAGCAGACAGTAAGCATGAACTTCGACATTCAATCGAGAGCATGTTTCTCCCAGTCCTTCCAGAAAGGCTTCAAAATATTTCGCAGAAGGAAATACCCGTTGATTATCCAATCCATAGTTGGAGACGTGATAGGTTGCGTCTGGATATTCTACTCGAAGAGGTCTGGCCATTTTTTATTCTCTGTTTGATAAATGGATAGAATTAGAGCTGACCCTATAGGGATCAAGGCGTATAATTATCGCAATTACCAAGGCACGTCAACACAATTGGGATTGAAGTAATGCAAATTGACACGGGTTGAAAATCTCGTGATTAATTGCTGCTTTGTGTCACTGCAATTGCACTATTTTTGTTAGTGCGAGGCTTGACCCCTTTTCATTGTAGTAGTCTATACGCTGAAAATATTCACGGCCGACTGGCGGTTATAGCGACTCGTCTCGGTGCGGGTAAATTTTCAATAGTCTTGTTGCTATCTTGCGGGTCCAGCGCATCTTGCAGAGATTCGTATGGCATCCATTCGGTTGTCCTTTGTTCATCAGTAGTAGTAGTCGATTCGTCAATAATCTCTGTGTCTACAAAACCACAGCGCTGTAACCAATTCAGTACTGTGGCGATGCTTGGAACAAACCAGACATTTGACATGCGGGCATATTTTGCCTCGGGAGTCAGGCAGTAGCCTTCTGCCCCATCTACAAAGAGCGTCTCCAGTATCAACTGACCACCCGGGTTTAAACATTGCTTCAATTGCAGCAAGTGATCTATGGGTGAGCGACAGTGATAGAGCACTCCCATTGAGAAAACTGTATCGAATGCTTCCAGCGGCAGTGGCAAATTTTCCAGAGCAACGGGCAAGACAAAAACAGGAAGCTCCGGCACAAAATGCTTTAAAGCCCAGAATTGGGCGACATAGGCGATATGAGAATCGATTCCAATCACCAGCCGTGCCCCTGCTTCTAGCATGCGGAATCCGTAGTAACCGTTACCACTGCCAACGTCCAGAACCGTGTTGCCCTTAAGGGGTGCTATTCGGTGGTTCAGGCGATCCCACTTAAGGTCGGACTTCCATTCGCTATCCAGCGTGATTCCGCAGACTTCGAAGGGGCCTTTACGCCAAGGAATAAACTCACGTAATTGCTCACTCAGCGCAAGCTGGGCTGTGGCGTCACAGCCGGCGATGTCCCCAAAGCGTACCGTGTTACCAAGCTCGATAGACGATGCAGCTAGTTTGGGAAGTCTGGAGAGGCGCGCACGCCAGTTGCTGAAATCCCCATGCCTGATGCTATCCAGATAACGTTCTTCCAGCAGAGGCGCAAGCGCTTCCAGAGATTGGCCCTTGATAAGTTGTTGCAGGGGTTTTAGGTGCATAGACAGCAACTACTTGAATGCAACCATGGAGGCAAAGTTAAAGCATTGAAACCACACATCGAATGAGCTGAAACCAGCCTCGGTGAGCCTGTTGCGGTGGCTTTCAATAGTCTCAGGTAGCAATACGTTTTCCAGCGCTGCGCGCTTCTGGCTGATCTCCAGTTGACTGTATTCCATGTTTTCCTTGAAGCTGTGATACAAGTCGATAAACAGGGAGTTTAGCTTTTCATCGGGAAAGACGATTTTCTCCGAAATAATCAGGATACCCCCCGGGTTCATTCCCGCGTAAATCCGGTCGATAAGCTGCCGTCGCTCAGGCAGGGGTATGAACTGCAGTGTAAAATTCAGGACCACTACAGACGCATTGCTAATCTGAGTCTCCAGCACATCTTCACAACGGCATTCGATGGGCACTCGAACAAAATCCAATGAAGACCTTCGAGACTCCATTTTCTCAATCATCGCAGTGGAGTTATCAACCGCTACAATAGAACGGCCCGATCCCGAGAGCTGGCGAGCCATGGCAAATGTCGCTCCCCCCAGGCTACATCCAAGGTCGAAAACAACCGAGTTCTCCAGGCAATAGCGATTCGCCAAGACTCCTATCATTGCGATTATTGTGCTGTATCCGGGCACTGACCGGTTGATCATGTCCTCGAAGACTTCGGCAACCCTGGCATCGAATTCGAAGTCGCCCGGCAACACCTTCTCGGCAAATATTTGGTCTTTGGGGTGAGTTGAATCGCTCATGAGTTTTGTTGACGTGTAGAGGATTGGAATATTCAGCATTCGGAAAAATAAACAGAAAAAATTCACATGTAGATATTGTGCAGTGAAGAGGATTCACTTATTTTACGCATTGCCGAGGGAACCTCTGAAACCTTTCCGTCTGCGTATTATCCGGTAATCGATGTCACATTCAAATACCAGCGCTTCACGGCTACTGGTTGAAAATTTGTCGCTGTTAAAAAAGATGGAATACCAGGGGGGCGTGCTGGACCTGGCATGCGGCAATGGACGCAACGGGCTGTTACTAGCTAGCCATAAAATTCCGGTGATTTTTGCCGATAATGCAACGGCTGGCCTGTCAAAGCTGGCCGATGTGCTCCATGAAAGAGGATTAGAAGGGCGCTGCTGGGAAGTCGATCTGGAAGCTGCTGCGGGTGAACCGCTGACGGGCAAGTGCTTCGACGCAATACTGGTGTTTAACTTTTTACACCGCCCGTTGATGCCGGCCATCAGGCAGGCTATCAGGCCGGGTGGAATGATAATTTATGAGACCTTTAACACCGATCAGGTAAGGTTCGGCAAACCCACTAATCCGGATTACCTTTTGCAGCCCGGCGAATTGCTGAACTTTTTTGAAGATTGGGAAACATTGCACTATTTTGAAGGCGAAATGTCGGTGCAGAACCAGGAAAACAGGTGTGCGAAGGCTTGCCTGGTTGCCAGAAAACCCGGCTAAGGGATGAGGCGGCGATAAGACAGGGGAAGAACTTAGGAATGAGTAAGCCAAAAATTGTACCGTTGAATTTTACGGCGGTTAACAAACAATCACCATCATCCTATAGCTGCGAAGTGCGGAGAAGCAAGCGCAAGACTCTGGCGCTCTATATTTCCCATCAGAAAGTGCAGGTTCGATGCCCGCAGAGGGCATCCAGAGCTGAAGTGCAGGAATTCTTAAATAGCAACCAGGATTGGATTCAGAACCGTTTGCAGGAGGAATCGCTGCGCGACCTGGAAAGACTCAGAATCGAGAAAGGAGGCAAGATATTCTACCGGGCCAGGGAGCTTACTATCGAGTTTAAACAGGGACGCAAACAACGCATTCTGATTAATGGTGATCGCTTTATCATTCAGGGACATAAGCTCACTGCAGCCAAAGCCAGGGTACAGGTTGAGGACTACCTTATAGATAAAGCCAGTGAGTACATCATACCCCGGGCGCGGGGGCTGGCAAGTTATCTGGGAGTCGACCGCAAGCTCGGCGAGATCAAGCTCAGGAAAACCAAGACAAAATGGGGCCATTGCACGTCGGCAGGCGTGGTTCAATACAATTGGCTGATCATGCTGGCGCCCTACAGCATTATCGATTACATGATCACCCATGAAGTTTGCCACCTGGTACACATGGATCACTCCAGGCGGTACTGGAATCTGGTGGAGTCAATCTGCCCCAGCTACTCGCACTATATCGACTGGCTTAAAGAGCATGAGCACCGCTACTGGTTTTAGCCCGGATATTTCACCAAATTCCTACTGCGGCCGCTCCTGCGCATCCCTGCGCCCGCGGCATTAATGCGTCCATGCATGTCGCCGCTCCAGGGCACGCCCTCTGCAGAGTTCACTCCTTCGCCGCGCTCAACGTACTACACGAGTACGCCTGCGCGCTTCTCAGTCGCGAACTCTACAGATCGCGCACCCTGGAACGCCCTCGCTACGGAATCTGGTGAAACATCCTGGCTAGCAGCAATCTTAAGGCCCGCTTTTAACGAACAGCAAATCCCACACGTCATGACCCAGCCGTTTACCGCGTTGCTCGAACTTTGTGACCGGGCGTTGGGGCTGCTCCCAGAACCTGCCCGGGCCGCTCTGGTTGCCAAGGGCAATGACATTTTCCAGGGTACTCATCATTTGTTCGGCGTAGGGCTCCCAGTCGGTGGCCAGGTGCAGGCGTCCACCACACTTGAGTTTGCCTACCAGGAGATCGACAAAATCCCCCTGAATAAGCCTGCGTTTGCTGTGACGCTTCTTTGGCCACGGGTCTGGGAAGAGTATGAGTATTTTGTCGATTGACTCGTTCTCGAAACAAGTCTCCAATACTTCGGTTGCATCATGGCAAATCACCTTCAGATTGCTAAGCCCATGCTCCGCTATGCCATGCAGCAATTTGCCGATACCGGGTCGGTGAACTTCGATGCCGATGAAGTTTGAGGTGGGATTATTGCGGGCCATTTCCAGCAGGGAATCCCCCATGCCGAAACCAATTTCGACTAGCAACTCCGACGCGACCGGAAACAGCGACTGGAGTGCAAGTGGTTGCGCTTTGTAGTCGATAACATAATGCGGCCAGTGCTGATTGATAGCCTTGCGTTGCGCATCCGTAAGGCGCCCTGACCTGATCACATAACTGCGGATAGGTCGATGGCTTGAAGAGGAATTGTTGGTCACGGCTGATTGAAAAGCCCTAAGCCCGGACACCGCTCGGATGTTCAGAAGGTTCCTAAAAGAATGTGCCATCGATGGGTGAAGAGGCACTGGCATAGAGCCGGCGCGGCATACGACCGGCCAGGAAGGCTTCACGGCCCGATTCAACCGCTTTGCGCATAGCCGATGCCATGAGCACGGGTTGCTTCGCCTCGGCGATGGCTGTGTTCATTAAAACTCCATCGCAGCCGAGTTCCATGGCAATGCTCGCATCAGAAGCAGTACCGACACCCGCATCCACGATTATGGGCACGCTGGCGTTCTCCAGAATCAGACGAATATTGTATGGATTGCGAATACCCAGCCCGGATCCTATGGGAGCACCCAACGGCATGACAGCAATGCAACCCACTTCCTCGAGGCGCTTGGCAATGAGCGGGTCGTCGCTGGTATATACCATCACATCGAAACCATCCTGAACCAGGGTCTCTGCCGCAAGCACGGTTTCGGTAACGTTGGGGTAAAGGGTCTTCTGATCTCCTAACACCTCCAATTTAACCAGTTTGTGACCATTCAGCAGTTCCCGTGCCATCCGGCAGGTTCGCACGGCATCCTCTGCGGTGTAACAGCCGGCGGTGTTTGGCAGAATGGTGTATGTGTCCGGTGAAATGACTTCCAACAGATTAGGCTCATCGCTGTTCTGACCCAGGTTTACACGCCGAATGGCGACGGTGATGATCTCGGCACCACTGGTTTCGAGTGCTGCCAGGTTTTCCTGGAAATCCTTGTACTTGCCGCTGCCGATAATGAGTCTGGACCGGTAAGTTATGCCGGCGATATCGAGTGGTTTGTCTGCTACTTCATTCATGTCTGCTTATTTTGTTCCTCACTTCAGTTTGCGGTTAACCGCCTCCAATTGCCTGCACGATTTCGACTCGGTCGCCCTTGCTGAGCAGCTGCTGTTGAAATTGGCTCCTGGGTATGATCTCCCCGTTCAGTTCGATGGCGATGCGCCCCTCTCCAATCTTCAGATGCTGCAGCAGCTGCTGCAGACTCGAGTCGTCATCAAGTTCAGTTTGATTGCCATTGATGGTGACGTACATAGTCCAATCTCTAGTGTCGATACCGGCTTGAGATGCCAAACCAGAACAGAGTAGCCCAAGCCGCCAGGAACAAGCTGCCACCAATCGGAGCGATAGCCCCCAGCCAACTCATGCCACTGAGACTCAATATATACAGGCTCCCAGAAAAAAAACAGTATACCAAACAGGAACAGGTAAGCGCTTACTCGCAGTAGTTTCTCATCTGGAAAGTGCAGAGTAAGCAGTGCGGTTCCAAACAATGCCAGCGCGTGGTACATGTGATATTCAACGCCAGTCTGAAACGTTTCAAGCGAGTCTGCACTTAACAATGTATCAAGACCATGGGCACCGAAGGCACCGAGACTGACTGCCAGGAAACCGTTGGCACTGGCTATTTCGAGTATTGATTTCGACATTGCGTTGGTATTTTATTGGGACTGTATTCAGTTGCAAGCACGCCAATAAGCTTGTGGAGTCGCTGTCCAACGAGCTAGCGAAAACTATCTCCACAAATCGCAAGCAAAAAAAAGCCGCGATACGGTCGCGGCTCTTCCTTGGTGTACGAATCAGGCTTGCATATGCACCTTGATCTTGTTCATTGCGTTCTTTTCAAGCTGGCGAATTCGTTCTGCCGAGACACCATACTTGTCAGCTAAATTATGTAGCGTGACTTTGCTATCACTTAACCAGCGACTTTGCAGAATGTCTTTGCTGCGTTCATCCAGTTCTTCCATAGCCAGATGCAGGCTGCTGTTGGTGACCTCTTCCCACTCAGCGTCTTCGACATTCAGGGCCAAATCCGAACCCTGGTCTTCGAGGTAGTAGGCTGGAGCTCGGTAGACGGCGTCATCGTCACTGTCTGGCTCGGCATCGAATGAAGTGTCATAAGAGCTCATGCGCCCTTCCATCTGCCTCACGACTTTGGCATCCACTCCCAAGTCTTCAGCAACTTTCTGGGTCTCTTCATTGTTCAACCAGCCGAGTCGTTTCTTTGAGCTGCGCAGATTGAAGAATAATTTACGCTGCGCCTTAGTGGTGGCAATCTTCACGATTCGCCAGTTGCGCAGAATGTACTCGTGCATCTCAGCCTTGATCCAATGCACAGCAAATGACACCAATCGAACGCCGACCTCGGGGTTGAATCGCTTGACCGCTTTCATCAAGCCGACATTGCCTTCCTGGATAAGGTCTGCCTGGGAAAGTCCATAGCCAGAATAGGTCTTGGCCATATGCACAACAAAACGCAGGTGCGCCATCACCAGTTGGCGGGCTGCATCTACGTTGTCGTCATAGTAGTACTGCTTAGCAAGCTCACGTTCCAGTTCTGGTGTCAGTACTGCGATGCTGTTTACAGAGGCAATATACGCCGTCAGGTCGCGACCCGGAGTAGTAGGATCAATTACTTGTAAGTTCTTTCCAGCGTTAGTGTTCATTCGGTTCCGTGTATTATCCATTTAGACTCGTTTGCTTAGCGCGGACTATACCAACTAGCCAGCGGAACAGAGCAGTTTAGCATCCAATCCAGTTTTTAGCCATCCCATGACTGCTGCAAGGCCCTTATCCATTGGGTTCTACGGACTACTCTCATCACCTATATTATCGCAATATTGAAAAACGAATTCATTGATCTACACCCATGAATTCTTTGATCTGGACTCATAGTATGGATTTGAGGGCACTAGTGGCTATTTTCAAGGCCTGCCGAGGCGATTCCCGGCCATCAATTGTTGGCAATCAGGGATTGATTACAGCTATGTGGCGACCAGCACGAATCCACTACCAAGACCCAATCCTACAGGCTCAAACGTGGTGTCGTAGAGAGCGGCCAGATCCAGCAATGAACTACTGAAACTGACTACGACGGCAGCCTGGAGGCCGCAGGCTACAAGGCCTCCAAACAATCCGTAGAGAAATCCCGCATACAGAAAAGGTCGCGCAATAAACCCGTTGGTACCGCCCACCAGCTTGATAATGCGAATCTCGTCCTTGCGGTTTTCAACTCCCTGTCTGATGGTGTTGCCGACGATGAAACACAGTCCCACAATGACAACCAGCCCGAGACTGCGGGTCATTACGTCCAATAACTCGGAAATCGCCGCCAGGCGCCTGAGCCACGCGCTGTCCAGCTGGACCAGGGCAACCTCGGGGAGCCGCTGGAGACGGCTGGCAAGCGCTTCGACAGAGCTCGGTTCGGTTGCCGCCGGAGTGATGATAATCGTAGCAGGCAGGGGATTTGCTTCCAGGTCCGCCACGATATCGGTAAAGCCCGAGCTGGCGCTGAATTCACCGAGAGCCTGCTCTGCTGAGATGTACTCCACTGAACCTATAGCACTGTCAGTTAGTAAGTTCTCACTAACTGTTCTGCCTTGAGCATCAGGTAGACTGTCCAGGAGGAACAGGCTTATACGAGTTTCATGCTGAAACCTCTGCAACACCGTAAGCAGGTTAGTATTCAAGGCGTACAGCAGTGCCGGCAGCAACAGCGCAACGGCGATAACAAATACCGTCATGAAGCTGGACAGGGGAGTGCTGCGAATTCGCCGCAGGCTGGCGACTGCATCAATTCGGTGAGATTCAAGCAGTTTCGCGGTTTTTCCTGCATTTTTACCACTAGATGGCTGCACTTTCCGCGAATTTATTGCACTCATTCCAGCCCTCCCGCTGCTTGATCAGATAGTAATCGGCCCTTGTGCAGGGTCAGAGTGCGATAGTTCAGGCGACTGATGAGGGTGGTGTCGTGACTCGCGATCAGCAGGCTCACACCGACATTTCTGAATTGCTGAAAGACATGCATCACTTCGGCTGACAATTCCGTGTCCAGATTGCCGGTGGGCTCATCCGCTAGAATAATACTGGGCTGGTTAACTACGGCTCGTGCAATTCCCACGCGCTGTTGTTCCCCTCCGGACAAGCTGGGCGGGTAGAGCTGCTCCTTGCTTAACAGCCCGACCTTAT
>DMJN01000096.1 GCA_003451715.1 Gammaproteobacteria bacterium
TGTGGATCACCGATAAATACCTGATTCTCGATAACAGTGGGATACACAATCGCGTCGAGCCGATTGTCCAAGAATACTTTCTCCACTGCATCACGCAAGGCCGAGCGGGCAGCCATGGCGGTAGTATACGCCGCCTCATCACGTTCAGCGTTGCGGCTGCGCGCCAGCGGTCCGTTGACGGCCTGGTGATAGAGTCCGCGATCGACTATGTCGCCCAGATTGGCGATTGCTTCGCTGCCAAACTGCTGCAGATACTGATCCAGATCTACCCGAAATTCGTGCCCAATCAAACCACTGGCTGAAAGCAGCTCAGTCATTTCCGGAATTTCAATATCCACCAACTCGACTCCCTGTTCCTCATACCACTCCAGCGCATCATTGATTGGCCCGCGCACTGCACCGTTGGCATTGTCGAAGGCGACACTCAGTCTACCGATGCGCAAGCCCTCTGGCGTTAAGGAATCCAGATTCTGTCGAAACTGGGGATGGGGGGTGTTCTGCATGGGGGCGGTGGCGGCATCATTGGCATCGTAGCCGACGACGATGTCCAGCAGGATCGCCAGATCATCGAGGCTGCGCGCCAGCGGACCGGCGACGTCCTGAGTGTGAGACAAGGGCATGACACCGTGGATGCTGGACAGCCCCTTGCTGGGGCGGAGTCCGAAAAGATTGTTGAATGCCGACGGAATTCGAATCGATCCGCAGGTATCAGATCCCAGCCCTATTGCCCCGAAACTTGCCGCTACTGCGGCCCCGGTCCCACCGCTGGAACCACCGGGCACACGGCGATAATCATAGGGATTACGCGTCTGGCCACTCAGAGAGGCGATGGTGGTTATGCCATAAGCATATTCATGCAGGGTCGTTTTAGCAACAATGATGGCGCCGGCATCGATGAGCTTATTGACCTGGGTGGCATTGGTATTGGGAACAAAATTGGCAAGTGCGACAGAGCCGCCAGTGGTAGGCAACATGGTGGTGTTGTAATTGTCTTTGACGAGGATCGGTATGCCATGCAAGCTACTGCGGGGTCCGCTGCGTGCCCTTTCCGCATCCAGAGCGGCAGCTGTTTCACGGGCAGCGGGATTAGTGCGAACGATGCTGTTCAATACCGGCCCCTGTTTATCATAGGCGGCAATGCGTGCCAGGTATTGATCCACCAGCTGGACCGAGCTGGTTGTTCCCGCGTCGAGAGCAGCCTGCAATTCTGCTATGCTGGCTTCTAAAACTTCGATACGGTTCTGGGCACTCGCACTGAGAGCACACGCACAAAGAAAGAGTGTTAGTAATTTTTTCATCTCTAGTACCTGAATACAAATTGTTGATTGGGAGTGGCTACTGCTTTGCCGTCGACAAATTGCGGGGCAAACCGAAATTTTCCGATGGCATTCAAAAACACCGTGGACAAGGTTTCGCTGGTGCCACCACTCACCAGTTCTGCATCCCTGACAAAGCCATTTTCATCCACCGTGAATGCCACCCGTACTGCAATTGAATGAGAGCTCGTTCCATCGGGCAGTTCTGCAGTGGGGATTACCGAATACAACGGTCGCATATTCTGTCCTGCCGGAACTCTTCTAGTGGCACCGATTGCAAGGCAGTGCACGGTGGCTGCTTCCCGCATGCCGAGATTTTCATAGGCCACAATCAGGGCAATCCGATTGCGCAGAGTGACATCCGCGTTAGGGTACTTCGCCAGCGATTCCAGCGCGACAAGCAATGGCTGTACTGCCTGCCGGTATTGTTCGGTCTTGAGGAAGTAATCTCCCAATAACAGGTTTGCCCTCGCGTGGTTACTCTGTGATGCAGCATCGGAGAGCGATTGCAGCCGTTCCACGGCATTGCCCAGCCTGGAATAGGCCACTTCGAGTTGATCGCTACGCAGCGCTATTGCACCCAACTCCAACTCGATCGCTCCAATCCTGCCTGCCGACTCTTGCGCGTGTGTGTGTGCCAGGCGCAATGCGCGCTCATAGTATTCAGCGGCCGAGCGCAGTTGTTGGCTATCGCTCAATGACCTGCCTAAACGCATCAAGGGTTCGATCATGGCTTCGCTGCCGAAACCGAACAGCGACTGGTAGATGCTTACCGCCTCATCGAGAAACGTGTGTGCCTGTGCCTCATCCTCGATCAGCAGTGCATAGTTGATTGCCAGCATAGCAGTTCGCTCATTGCTCTCGCCGAACACTCGCTGACCGATGTCATAGGCTCTTCGAGCCGCCTCCCGTGCCAGCTCTGGATTCGATTCCCTGGTATTGGCGTACTCAATATAGGCGGCATTGAAATCCTGCACATCGGCAGTTGTCTGGGCAAGAATTTGCGGCAGCAAGCATAGGGCAAGCAGCACTAGAAGCAATTTCGACTTGAACATCCACTTCTCCTGCTGACACCCCGAAGCTGCCACCTTACCCTAAGGCGAAGAAGCAGACCAGCGGCCAGCCGTACGATGAAATGCCTTTGATTTTTTTGGCGGAGTGCTCAGTCAGATGGGGTTTGAGGTCGGCGATTAGTTTTAACAGTATAAGTAATACCAATGCCGGCAATGGTGTATTCAGCGCCATCATACCCAGTGACCGCAAAGCCTTGAGCCTCGCCCGGAGCCGACTTTTTTTCCTGGAACTGGCAGATTTCATGCTTTGAGATACTTCCGCGCCTGCGAATACCCTTGGTAACTTGTACACGGATTTTGTTATATTGCCCAGGAATCCTCTGAGCAAGTATATGACTACTCTGGCTTTCAGCCATTAGCTGCGATTGAGCCCGGCGGCAGGGCACGACAGACTCCCGCAGAGTAGACAACTAATTGTTCAGTAAGTCCCTAACTTACTAGCAGATAGCCACCGTGGGGGGTAAATAATGAAGCATAGTCGATCCGTTTCTGAGTCACGAAAGCAGCGTAATCCCAGAAGAGAGTTCAGCAAAATTCTCCTGCTGTCGGTCACCACCATGGGCCTGTTACCCTCATGGCTGGCTCGATCAGTTCGGGCCCAATCTTCCTCACCAATGCGAATTGGTATCATCGGCTCGGGTCGCATAGGGGGTTCGGTGGGTTTGCGCTGGGCGCAGGCCGGGCATGAGATTTTATTCTCCTCACGCAACCCGGACCAATTGAGTGAACTGGTAGAGCAGGCCGGTCCACGTGCGCGCGCAGGCTATCCGGCCGAGGCAGCGGAATTCGGTGATATCGTCTTTATTGCCGTGCCCTATGCGGCGATGCCACAGGTAGGCCGGGACTATGGACCCCTCCTACAAGGCAAGATTGTCATCGATTGTGGCAATCCCTATGTGCAACGCGATGGCGAGATGGCGGCGCTTGCATTGGAGAAGGGTACGGGAATGGCTTCTGCAGAATTCTTGCCGGGGGTGAGATTGGTGCGTGCATTCAATGCTGTGAGTTGGGTAGAGGTAAACGAACAAGCCCATCGCGATGGTGAATTGATCGCCATACCCGTCGCCGGTGACGATGCGGATGCGGTCGCCGTCGCTGTTCAGCTGGTTATCGATTCAGGCTTCGATCCGGTAGTCGTTGGGGGCCTGGATCGTGCCCGGGATTTCGATCAGGGCACCGATGTTTATGTCAAAGGCATGACCGCTGCAGAGATGCGTGCCGCATTGGGTCTCTAAACACAGACTGCTACAGCGTCTTCCCGGCTCAGTTTATACTTCGCTCCAGTATCGGACCAGGTTGGACTAAGCCCGTTGGACCATTCTTAGCGCATCCGAATTCGGGTTGTCCTTTAGGATCTGGTTATATGCCATCTCCAGGTCATGTAGTAATTCCCGCTTTCCTATATCCGCTATCATGCTCTGAATCCAGAAAAGTAACGCCAGGCGCTCGCCACGGGTGACTTCTGCCACCTGATGATAATAGGAAGACGGATAGAGCACCGCATCGCCCCTGTCCGGCTTAATTTTGACATCGCCGGTTAGTGAGTGAACCACCAGTTCACCGCCATCATAGTCAGCGCTTTCGCCCAGAAATATAGTGCAGGACACATCGGATCTGACCGGCCTGCCCATTCCCGGCATGATGGGATTATCGATATGCCAGCCGTAGAACATCCCCTTCTCGTATTTGCTTATAATAGGTGCGGTCATGTGTCGCGGTACTGCCGCGGACCGAACCGAAGGATGACTATTCATCACTTCGTTAACCAGTCGTAGAAATTCTTCCTTCTTTGGATGAGAAGCAAGATCCAGTTGCAGATTATTCTTCAGTCTCTTGGTTGGTCCTCCTGCTGTTGCTTTGCCGTCAAGAAATTTTCCGGACGCGACCAACTCATCCACCTTTCGTAGATTGTCATCACTTAACAATTTTTGGATACGTACGAACATGGCTCATTACACTCTATTTATACTGCGCCAAAAAAGGACTAGCTACAATGCAAAGGTGAAGCCATTATCAATTTCACTTCTCAATAGTGGTCGCTGGAAAAGTCGAGCGCGCTAGTTTTCCTGTACTGGTTGGGCGGCGACATCGGTTGAGTGATCGGCAACTGCATCCCCCAGGAAGCGGCTGGTGATCATACCGGTAGTAATCGCCCCGTTTACGTTCAGGGCAGTACGCGCCATGTCGATGAGCGGCTCGATGGAAATCAATAGCGCTACCACAGTAACGGGGAATCCCATAGCGGGCAATACCACCAATGCCGCGGCAGTAGCCCCCCCTCCAACACCGGCAATT
>DMJN01000092.1 GCA_003451715.1 Gammaproteobacteria bacterium
GTGGAAAACCGCATGCGAGATGCCCTCGAATCCGACCGCGCCCGGGTACAGGTCGGCCGCATTTCCCGTTTCGGCCTGCTGGAGATGTCCCGCCAACGCCTGCGACCTTCGCTGGGAGAAACCAGTGCCATAGTCTGCCCCCGCTGCAGTGGTCAGGGCAGCATACGCGATGTCGAATCCCTATCCCTATCTATTCTGCGTATTCTGCAGGAAGAGGCCAACAAGCAGAAGTGCAAGGAAATTCGAGCCGCTGTTCCTCTGGTGGTTTCATCCTACCTGTTAAACGAGAAACGACTGGCAGTTGCTGAAATCGAACAACAAAGTGGCACCAGGGTAACCATCGTTTCGAATCCAGAGATGGAAACGCCGCACTATGAAATCACCGGTGTCAATCGACAATCGGAAACCTACGAAGTGGAAGCTACCGCCCAGCCTGAACCGGCGGTCAATGTGAAACCAGTGGCAGAGGAAGCCTCGGTACAGAAACCATCGGTCAGTAATGTGTCGGCACAGCGTACGCCACCACCCAAGAAAGGCCTCTTCGCTTCATTGTTCGCGGCAATAGGAAGCTTGTTTAGCTCTTCGGAAAAGCAGGCACCCCCATCGAAGCAGAAGCGTCAACAACCGAGTCGCAAGCGGCAGGCTACACGAAGTCAGCGAGGGCAACAGGCCAGAGGCAGTGCGCCACGCGGTGAGCAACGTCGTGGAAAGCGGGAAGACTCAGGCAAGCAGTCAGGACAGCAGCGTCGGAAACAGGCTCCCGCCAAGGGCAGCGATGGAGCCGGCAAAGGCAAATCCGCTGACGAGCGCAAGACGGCACGCGGTGGAAAATCCCAGGACAGGTCTGGCAGACCCCAGCGTGGCGAGAGATCGGATAGACCGGAGCGAAAAGAGCGTGCGCCACGCAGTGAGAAATCGGGCAAAGGCGATAAATCAGAGAGAACCGATAGATCGGAGCGCACCGAGAAATCCGATAAAGCCCAGCGCAGACCAGCCAGTAAACGCCCCAAGAATACCAGAGAGCGCAAGCGCGGGCCGCGTCCGGAGCGTCGAGAAGAACAGGCAACACCAGGGGTGGCTGCCAAAACGGAGCAGGCCGAAGAATCACAACAGCAACCGCTTGCTGCTATCCCCGATAGTGCCCGGGGTGTAGAAGATGCCGTCGCACAAGCGCCACAGGCAGAGACAGCGGCCACGCCTATAGTGGATACACAAGCCAGTGCCGTGGAAGTGGCTGATAAGGCCGCGGATGGCACTGCAACAACGGCCGGGGTGAGCAACAGCGAATCGCAGCATGCCGTTGCCAGTGAAGCGCCGGAAGCAAGCAGCGTCGAGACCCAAACCGCCACGGAAGACCCGGCGCCGACAACCGATACACAAGTATCTGAATCCTCGCCCATCGAGTTTAACGTCTCCGACAGTGGGCCTGTCGAAACCAATGTGGAGCCCGACCAGAGTGCTACCGCTGAGAAAGAAGTAACGGCAGACCTTGCGTTTATTCCCACTCCAAAAGCGGATGAGCCGGCAGAAGCAGCCGCACAATCCGAAGTGCAACAGCCTGCTGCGGCAAAAACCACAGAACCGGCAGAGGAATCGAGTGCCGAGACCTCCACTGCCGAACCGGTCAGCAGTGAGCCCGATAGCATGGCGTCAAGCACTGAACCAGAGCCGGCTGCAGTGAGCAGCGGCGGCCGGGCGGCTAATGATCCGAGAGAGGTGCGTAAGCGACAACTGGAAGCGCAAAAAGAATCTGAGGATTCTTAAACCCCATCCACAAAAAAGCCCGGATTACCGGGCTTTTTTCTTTGGAACCCTCTAAACAAGCCATGCATTACAAGGCTTGTTCCAGTTCTGGTAATGCCTTGAACAGATCGGCCACGAGTCCGTAATCGGCGACTTGAAAGATAGGTGCTTCCTCATCTTTATTGATAGCCACGATTACCTTGCTGTCTTTCATGCCGGCCAGGTGCTGGATCGCCCCGGAGATACCAACGGCGATATATAAGTCGGGAGCCACAATCTTGCCGGTCTGCCCGACCTGGTAGTCATTGGGAACAAAGCCGGCATCGACGGCGGCTCGTGACGCACCTATCGCCGCACCCAATTTGTCAGCTACCTTTTCGAGCAGCAGGAAATTTTCCCCATCCTGCATGCCACGACCGCCGGAAATGATAATTGAGGCTGCCGTTAACTCGGGTCTCTCGGACTGGGATAGTTGCTCACTGACAAAGCTGGCTAGTCCCTGCTCCGCCACGAAATCTGACGACTCTATAGGCGCGCTTCCGCCTGACTCGGCATCACCGAAAGCCGTCGTGCGAACGGTGATCACCTTGATGGGATCGGATGACTGCACGGTGGCCAATGCATTGCCTGCGTAGATCGGCCGCACAAACGTGTCAGCGGACTCTACTGCGACAATGTCGGAGATCTGCGCCACATCCAATAGCGCAGCTACCCTGGGCAACAGATTCTTGCCTGTGGTTGTTGCAGCCGCCAGAATGTGGCTGGCACTCTTGCCAACTTCTGCCACCAGCGGAGCAACAGCTTCGGGCAGTTGATGATCGTAGCAGGCATTGTCAGCTACGATGACTTTGATCACACCACTGAGTTGTGCGGCACTCTCGGCCGCTGCCTGACAGTCACACCCTGCTACCAGGATTTCAATATCGCCACCGATTGCCTGTGCAGGCGCGACCGCATTCAGCGTAGCGGATTTGAGTTCACTGTTAGCGTGTTCGGCGATTACTAGAATAGACATTAGCTGATTTACCCTCTTTAAATGACCTTGGCTTCAGTACGCAGTTTTTCTACCAGTTCTGCCACCGATTCTACTTTGATGCCCGCCGAACGTTCCGGTGGTGGCGAGACACCAAGAGTCTTCAAACCCGAGCTGGTATCCACACCGAGGTCTGCCGGTGTCAGCGTGTCGATAGGCTTCTTCTTCGCCTTCATGATATTTGGCAAGGAAGCATAACGAGGTTCATTCAAGCGTAAATCTGTAGTCACAACAGCCGGCAGGTCTAACAGCACAGTCTGTTCGCCGCCGTCTATTTCACGACTCACTTCGATCTTGCCGTCCTTCAGTTCCGCCTTGCAGGCGAAAGTACCCTGAGGATAGTTGCACAGGGCTGCAAGCATTTGACCCACCTGGTTATTGTCAGAGTCGATAGAAAGCTTACCGAGGATTACCAGATCGATCTGCTCTTTCTCCACAATCGCCTTGAGAATTTTCGCCACGGCCAGTGGATCCACCTGCTCTTCCGACTGCACCAGTATGCCTCGATCGGCGCCCAGCGCCAGAGCCGTACGAATCTGTTCCTGGCAGACTTGTGGCCCGATGGAGACGGCGATTATTTCTTCGGCGGATCCGGCTTCCTTGATGCGAATCGCTTCCTCGACCGCGATCTCACAAAACGGGTTAATGGCCATCTTGGCGTTAGCCAGATCGACTCCGGTCCCATCGGACTTCACCCGGACTTTTACGTTGGCGTCAACGACGCGCTTAATTCCAACAAGAATCTTCATGGATTCTCCAGTGTATTGACTTGCAGATATTATTTGTCTCTCCTTTTTAGCTTGGCCGCCAGGAAGCTATCCTGAGCGGTCCAAAAAAGGCGGCTAATAATGCCGTTTTTGCCCACCCAGGTCAACTGAGTAGCGCCTCATGTCCAGTACCTCGACAAGGGTTAATTTTGGTCGAGGTACTAGCTATCCTGGGAGCCTAACTCGAAGAAGCAGCGGCTGCTCCACACACCCAGTACCTCACCATTATCGGTACTTCGCTCCACTGCAAGATCGACGAGTCGGTAGAATACGGCTCGGCTAATCAGTGCATTGAGACCATGGCGAACCGGCACCATAGGGTGTGGCGTTTCTCCGCCTGCCTCAGTCTCTATCTGGATCGGGTGGGCGGCGTCAGCGACAACGGAATCGCCGGTGTTGGTTGTAAATCTGATGAACTGTTCTTCGCCAGTTCCATCGACTTCCATGGCGATAGCCACAAAGGGGCAATCTTCGACTCTGATACGTACTTTCTCGACTGGAGTGACCAGGTAGTAATGCTGGTCTTCATCAAGCCTGAGAATCGAAGCGAATAACTTTACCATGGCCTGGCGCTTAATGGGTTTGCCCTCGTGAATCCAACTGCCATCCCGGGCAATCAACATGTCCATCTCACCGCAGTAAGGCGGATCCCACAGGTGTACCGGTGCAGGTCCCCGCTGTTTGATTTGCGAGGCCAGCTTCAATGGATCCAGGCCGGAACTCGATGTAGATTTTGTGATGTGATCACCTCCTTCTTCTTGCAGCAATCTTTATCGTCTGTGGGACGATAGGGAGTTACCACACCCAATGTTACACTTGCGCCACGCAATTGAAATGCAACTATGCCAGCACTCATTGACCAATCCGGATTTGCCGAACTGTTCATTAAAGACCATCCCTTACTGGACGTACGCGCCCCGGGTGAGTTTAAGCACGGTGCCTTCCCGAACGCAATAAATCTGCCGTTATTGAACGATGAGCAACGCAAGACCGTCGGTATTAAGTATAAGCAGTCGGGACAGCAAGCTGCGATTGCCACCGGAGAGCAGCTAATCCACGCTGAGGAGAAGCGGGCCCGTTTAAGGGCGTGGCAGTCGTTTCTCGAGACCCATCCGAACGCCCTGCTGTACTGTTTTCGCGGTGGGCTACGCTCCGAGATCGTGCAGCAATGGCTGACCGAAAACGGTATCAGCATTGCCCGTATTGAAGGAGGCTACAAGGCACTCAGGCGCTTCCTGCTGGATACGCTGGAAGAAGTGGCAAACACCGGTGACTTCATCATCGTCGCCGGCAAGACCGGCAGCGGCAAGACCCATCTCATTAATCAATTACATAACAGTGTCGATCTGGAGGGTTGTGCCCACCATCGTGGCTCCGCGTTTGGCAGGCGTAGCCGCGCCCAACCCAGCCAGATAAATTTCGAGAATTCTTTGGCAATTGGCTTTTTAAAACTAGACTTTAAGAGATTGAAAAAACTATTCCTCGAAGACGAGAGTCGCACCATCGGTTCACTAAGCATACCCAAGAACTTACATGCAGCCATGGGCAATTCACCCCTGGTGGTCATTGAGCAATCTGTTGAATTCAGAGTCGAAACCATATTGCATGATTACATCATCTCCAATTACCAGGATTATCGGCAATGCAGTCCGGAACATGCCGAGGAACTTTTCGCCGACTCGCTGCTCTCCAGTCTGGATAAAATCCAGCGCAGACTCGGCGGGGAAAACACAGTGCAACTACGCAACATTATGAACGACGCACTCGCAGCGACAGATGAGGAAAGCGCCAACGAGCTGCACCGAAGCTGGATACGCCAGCTACTCGAAAGTTATTACGATCCGATGTACGAATATCAGCTGAGCAAAAAAATACATCGCGTGCTGTTCAGAGGCGACCGGGATGAATTCCTGGCCTGGGCAGCCGGAATCGACGATCAATGAGCGTAACGCGTTTTAACATCGAAGCTTTCCTCGACACCCTGCAACAACAGCGGACTCTCCTCACCCCCAACAATCGCAGCGTCAATGCCATCCTGCAGGAGTATGCAAATTACCAACAGGGCGGCAGTGCCTGGTTACGACCACCGGTCTTCGCCATCGATATCTGGTTGCAGCAACTGTGGGCTGCTGCTGCGACCAATGGAATCGAGCCATTCCACCAGCTACGCCTGTTGGACAGGTTCAGTGAACAATGCATCTGGACCACGCAATTAGATGCCAGCACAGCGCAATACCCATTACTCAATACCGGACTCACTGCCAATGCGGTGGCCCGTAGCTACCAACTGAGCAGCCAATGGTTGCTGTTCGAAGATGCAGCACTGACGGAGCAACAACATGCACAGGATTTCAGTGCCTTTCTGCACTGGTGTGCACAATATCGAGCCTATTGCGAAGCGAACCAGCTCATCGGGCTATCCGATGCTATCGCCCTGCTGTTGACCCGCCTCGATGATCTCAAGCCGCTCTTGCCTGAGTCTTTGTTGCTGGTGAATTTCACCGAACCACCCCCCCTCTATGAAAAGCTGTTTGATGCGCTGGCGACACTAATCGATGTGCAAGGTTTCTCGAGAGCCGAGTCACAGGCAGAAGAAGCTGGGGAGCGACTCTTTTCACAGACTTCGACGAGTCCAGGAAAGCGCGACCGTTACCAGTTTCCCGACCTGGACACCGAGGTCCGTGCCAGCGTTGACTATTGCCTGGAACAGTCCAGAGGCGACGGGGGGAAGCACATCGGCATTATCATCGACGGGGGCAAGAATCATGAATTTCTCTTGAGAAAGGCGTTCCTCAGACGCTTGAAAATGAGCCACTGTGACTTTTCTCCCGACAGTAAACCGCAATTTAACCTACTAGAGGGAAGCCAGGTTCTAGCCGATGCGAAGCGGGTTGAACTGGCCAGCAAACTCATCGAACTGAATCATCGGCGAGTGGACACGGAAAGATTCTGTCACCTCATGCAATCCGCGCAGCTCACTGGCACAGCAGAGGAATTGCAGCAGAGAATAAACCTGCAATTGATGCTACGCAGGAAGCTCGCCAGCACGATCCGGCTGAGTAGTCTGCAAACCATCATGAACCAGGACAGCAGTGAGTATTACTGCCCGGTACTGGCTGGTCAGTTGCTGCAGTTTACCGAGCTGGCGCGCCGACACGCCCCCCGGCAGATGCTGCAGGCCTGGATCAATCTGTTTAAACAACAATTGTCGGTGTTCGGTTGGCCCGGCACCGGCAGCACTACAGAAGAGCTCAGAGACTCATTGCAATGGGAGCAGGCACTCGATCAACTCGCCGCTACCTCGGCAATCCATGGCAAGATCGACTTCCATAGCGCTCTGCGAATCCTGAAATTATTGCTCCAGCAGATTCCCCGCCGTCAATCCTTCGACAGCAATCTGAACATCTCGCTTATGAGCCTGGAACAAGCCCAGGACTTTGAGTTCGACACGGTCTGGCTGCTGGGCGCCGACAACAACAGCCTGCCTACGCCTGTGAATCCGGCGCTCTTTCTGCCGCGCTCCATACAACAGCGATTCGCCATGCCGGGCAGCTCCAGCGAAATGCAGCTGGAACTGTGTAAAGCGCAACTGAGTAGGTTATCCAGACAAACCGCCCACCTCATCATCAGCCACCATGAATACGAGGATGATTTACAGCTGAGCTGCAGCCCCCTCATCGAACAGCTGACGGCTACCCCATGGCCCGGCCACTCGGATTCCGCTGCCAACCTGCCGGTTGAGCATGCCGTGACGCTGGAGCAGCTGCAGGAACCGCTATGGCTGCCGTTGCAAGCCGACATCGACAGCGGCGGTGCCAGCCTGCTAAGTAACCAGTCCAATTGCCCCTTCCGGGCATTTGCCCTGCACCGGCTTGGCGCCGAGCAGCTGCCGGCAATCCAACGGGGGCTGAGCCCCATGGTGCGCGGCAGTGCCCTGCACCTGGCGCTGGACAAATTAAGCGGGGAACTGGATGCACTCGAAAAAATCCGGCAGTGCTCCACAGATGAACGCCGGCAAATTATTGCCAGGAGTATCGAGCCCGCCATCTCCCTGATGCGCGACCAGTTGCCGGACATCATGACACCCGCTTTCGCCGCACTGGAGCGACAGCGACTGTCCACACTACTCGAAGGTTTTCTCGATTATGAAATGGATCGATCTGAATTCACTATTGCCGCCACCGAACAATCCCTGAGCTGGAGTCACTCCCGACTGGCGCTGAAGTTTCGTATCGACCGCATCGATCGATTGAGCGACGGTTCTCTGGCCTTGATGGATTACAAGACGGGTAAGAAAATCAACTATCGCTGGTTTGATGACAGACCGGATGACCTGCAATTACCGCTGTACCAGCTCGCCTTGAGTGCTACTTCTGACACCGTCATCGCCACACTCATCTACCAGGTCAATGTCGACGGTGTGACTCTGTTCGGACCCACCGACAGCGAATTAATTCATCCCGGCATCAAGCTGCTGGCTAAGTCGCGCTCGTTTAAGGGGAGTTGGCCGGAGCTGCAGGCACGCTGGGAGCACATCGTGTTCGCCCTGGCCGAGGAATTCGAACAGGGTCTGTTAGCGGTAGCCCCCACCAGGGGTAGTCAGACCTGTCAGTACTGTGAGTTTTCCGCCCTGTGTCGCATCAGCGAGCACCTGGCGATGCGGGATGCCCGTGATGAGGAGCTGTCGTGACGACGCTAATCGACACAGCCGCCCGCCAGCAGGCGCAGGATATTACTGGCTCTTTTGCCGTCCAGGCACCGGCCGGCTCCGGCAAGACTGAACTGTTAAGCCTGCGATTCCTGCGCTTGCTGGCGGTGTGCGAGAAACCCGAGGAAGTGTTGGCTATCACCTTCACTCGCAAGGCAGCCAGTGAGATGTCCAACAGGATTTTGAGCACGCTCACCTGGGCGGCAAACAGAGGCAGCAGCGCGGCATTCGAATCGCAACTGGAGGAAGATCGTTACCGAGCTGGCATGGCTGTGCTGGAGCGCAACGAAACACAGGCCTGGCATCTGCTGGAATCGCCGCAACGCTTACGTATTCAGACTATCGATAGTTTTTGTCACTTTCTTGCGAGTAATTTACCGGTGCTGTCGAATCTCGGTGGTGCATTGAACGTAAGTGACGAGCCTGACGAATGTTATGAGCAGGCCATCGATGAATTGCTGAAATTACTGGAAACGGACTCCCCCATCTCAGCATCGATCGCAAACCTGCTCCTGCACCTGGACAACAATATTCCGAAGGTCGAAAAACTGCTGGTGGAATTACTCAAGCAACGTGAACAGTGGATTGACGCGGTTGTCGATACCGCCAGCTCGCCCGATGCTACCTTCGACTACCTGATGCAGAATTTTCAGGAATTGATCGAAGAGCACTTATCAATTGTGCACACGCAGATCAAAGACTATGCAGAGCCGCTGGTGGAACTGGCCAGCTTCGCCGCTGCCAACCTGCTCGACAGCGACTGTGCTACGGGCATCGATAACTGCTTCGCACTACAGCAATTACCTGGCACCTCAGCGGCGGACTTACCCACGTGGTTTGGACTCGCTAATCTACTGCTTACCGCCAATCGCACAAGTCCAGCCTGGCGTAAGAAAGTCACAAAAAATGAAGGCTTTCCGGCTCCCTCAAACGACAAGGAACACCGTGCACTATTGTCTGCCAGGAAGAACGCCATGCAGGAACTGCTGGCTGAACTGGCCAGTGTACAAAATACGGAATTGCTTGAGAACCTGCATTACCTGCGGCTGCTACCGGACTTACAACAAGAGGGTTTCAGTTTTACACTTCTCAGAGACCTTACCGCACTACTGCCCACCCTGGTTGCCCAACTACAGGTCAGCTTCGCCGCACACAACACCGTGGATCACATCAAGGTTTCCCACGCCGCACTCAAAGCTCTCGGCGAAGAGGACAATCCAACCGAGCTTGCACTGCTACTCGATTACAGGATCAAACATTTATTGGTGGATGAATTTCAGGACACCTCATCCACACAACTGGCGCTACTAAATAAACTCACGGCCGGTTGGGAGACAGGAGATGGGCGCACATTTTTTGTGGTGGGCGATGCGATGCAGTCCTGCTACAGTTTCCGCAATGCCAATGTCGGACTGTTCATTGCCTTGCGGGAAAATGGTATTCGACATCTGCCCGTCACTCCCATAGACCTGCATGCAAATTTCAGATCGAGCGGCGGTATTGTCGAATGGGTAAACCGCGTCTTTGCCCCCTCCTTCCCTCCAGTAAACAACAGTTCCCGAGGCGCGGTGCAGTATTCACATTCCACCGCCGTCCACCCGCAGGGTGTCGAGCCTGCCGTCACGGCGCGTTGCTATGCCTATGAGAACGGCAGCAGGTCAACTGCCTACGATGCAGAGGCAGCTCATATAGTGAATGAAATAATCCGGCTTCGCCAAAGGGTTGCTGGGAGTGAATCAAAGGACAGTGATAAAGCCCGCGAGAGCATCGCCATACTGGTACGCAGCCGTTCATATCTGCTGCATATACTGCCAGCCCTAAGAGCAGCGAATATTACCTGGCTCGCAACGGATATCGACAGGTTGGACAAGCTGACTATTGTCTCCGACCTGATTAGTCTCACCCGAGCCATCAGCAACCAGGCCGACCGGCTCGCCTGGCTAGCGCTACTGCGAGCGCCCTGGAGTGGGATTCCGATGGCAGATTTATTGTCTCTAGCCAATCTTCATCGGGAGCAGACTATCCTGCAGATCCTACTGGACCCGGCGACTAAAGAATCGCTGACCCCTGATTCGGCTCATAGAATCGAGTTTCTGGCGCGCGTGTTAGAGCAAGCCGTCAGAAATCGCGATCGTGTGCCGCTTACCCGACTGCTGCGACACGCTTTTGCACGACTGGGGGGCGAACAGCTAATCCAGTCTGCATTCGAGGCTGACGGTGTTGAGCGATTCTTCGACCTGGTGCATCAACTGGAACTCTCGGGAGAGCTTATCGATATGGATGAGTTCGAAGAACAGGTGGAGAAAATATCTATCAGTGACAGCCCGCAACCCGGGGATAACAATCCAATCCAAATCATGACAATCCATAAAGCCAAGGGGCTGGAATTCGATCATGTCTTCTTGCCAGGTCTGGACAGGCGCCCCCGTGTGGATGACCGGGAATTGTTGCTCTGGCATGAACGACTCAATAGTGAAGGTCAGCGTAAACTGTTTCTGGCGGCGCTGGCTGGTGCGGGGGAATCGAGTGACCCCATGTATGAACTGCTACGGTTTGAAAAATCGGTCAAGGCAAAATTCGAAAACACCAGGCTCATGTACATTGGCGTCACCAGAGCCATTAAGAGCGCGCATCTATCAGCAGCGCTGGAGACACGAGACGATGCATTGGCCGAACCCGAGTCTCGTACCCTGCTTGCAACAATCTGGGATGCATTACGGCAGCAAGACTTGATCGAAACTGTTGCTGTTCAAACAACGGCTAACAGCCAGCAGACACCGATTGACGACTTACAGCAAGCCACCACCTTACGTAGATTACCCCTTACCAGCTTGCCCACTGCTACCGGACCGATGCAAGTAGCAGAGAAGAACACAGGCGCTGCCACCGATGCAGACCAGGATTCCTTGGGCAGAGACGAGCCCGCCTTGCAAGCTCAGATGGGCAATATTATTCACGACGTGCTGCAGCGCTACGTGACAAACAAGACATTAATCGACAGCGAGATGCTGGACACCCAGAAACAACGCTGGCGCCGCGATTTGCAGGCCAGTGGTTTCGAAGACGACGCCATACAACAGGCGCTGGTGTTTATCGAAGCATCACTACAGACGACGATCTTAAACACAGATCTGCAGTGGGTATTCGATAATGCCCACAACCAGAGTTCAACGGAATTGGCTCTGCAAACACGCTCGGCTGGAACACTGCGTAACCACATAGTGGATCGCAGCTTTATCGATGAGCAGGGTTATCGCTGGATTATCGATTACAAGTCGGCGGCAAAACCCGCGGCGCAATCGGAACAGCAGTTTATTGACGGGCAGACCGATCAGCACAGAGAGCAGTTGACTCGATATGCTGATCTATTCATTGACGAGGATAGCGAAGGCACCAAAACCGCGCTTCTGTTGACCAGTATCGGCAAACTGGTGGAACTCAACATCGGCTAATCCCTGAGTGGCGCTCCCAGTAGCCGCTTTTCTAAACGTCCTGCTCCGCCACCGCAAAAATACCCGCCGCGTTTCGCAGGTAGCCCTTGTAGTCCATGCCATAGCCATAGAGATAGAAATCGTCGACTTCGAGACCGATGAAATCGGCCTGCAGCTCCGACAGCTTACGCTTATGTTGCTTCTCCACCAGTACGGCGCTTAATACTTCACTAGCGCCTTGGGCAGAACAATACTCGATGATGTTTTCCAGGGTCGCACCCTCATCTAGGATATCGTCGACTACCAGCACCACTCTCCCGGCCAGTGGCGTCACCGGGTAACTCTTCCATTGCAGATCGGAACCCACGGTCTTATCGCGATAGCGTGTGGCATGGAGATAATCCATCTGTAGGGGAAAATTCAGGCGCGTCGCCAACTTGCCGCACACGATCAAGCCACCATTCATAATGCATAACAGCACCGGGTTGCTATCGCTCAAGCGTGCCGTGATGGCAGCAGCCATCGCATCCAGGGCTGCCTCGACCTGCTGCTCGGTGTACAAACAGCGGGCACGCTTACTGACGGCGGTGATCTGCTCGACGCTAAGCCCGCCCATTCAGCCTTCACTTCCCTGTGAGAACTCCCCACCCGCTACCAGGGCATCGATACCGTCAATGGTAGTAGTCGGAAAGGCAAAGTCGGCGCCATGGGAGTAGACGATGTCGATTATCTTCAGCATCACGTCCTGCTTGATCTCATGATATCGAATCCAATTGGTGGTCTTGGTAAAGGTATAGACGAAGAAGTCCAGGGAGGAAGCCGCTAAACTGTTCAAATTGACGATGAGGGTCTGTGTGGTATCAATTTCTTCATGATCTTTGAGCATCTGCTTCACGTCTTCGACAATCACCCCCATCTTGTCGGCATCCTCGTAACGAAGACCAATAGTTTCATAGATTCTCCTATTACTCATCCGCGACGGGTTTTCCAGAGCCAGCGTGGTGAACAGCGAATTGGGGACATACAGCGGCCGCTTATCGAAAGTGCGAACCACCGTCAATCTCCAACCGATATTTTCTACGGTTCCCTCTATCTCACGATCAGGAGACCTGATCCAGTCGCCTATGTCGAAGGGTCGATCCAGGTAGATCATCAATCCGCCGAAAAAATTGGCTAACAAATCCCGAGCGGCAAAACCAACTGCAATACCTCCAACACCACCGAACGCTAACAAGGCCGTTATCTCGATCCCGAATGTAGGAAGTGCCACCAGCACCGCCGTAATAATTACCGACAGCCGCAGTAATTTTGCCAGTGCGTGCATTGTGGTCGGATCTATTCGGGTCTGTTCCGAGTCGGTATCCGCCTTCAGGTTTTTGATGACTCCGGCCTCAGCCAAGGAGATGAATTTAACCAGGAACAGCATGATAAGAATGACAAAGGTCAGCTGTCTGATCAGGTCGAGGTTTTCGATGGAGAACAGCTCGGTCTGAAGATAGCCTTCGCTGATCTCGATGGCCCATAACAAGCCGATGATGAGGATGAACCAGCTCAATGGTTTTCTGGCTGCCTCGAGCAAAGCATCGTCCCAGATGTTGCTGGTTTTCTTCAACTGGCGGCCCATGACCCGCAAAGCATGTATAGCGATGAACCTGACTAATAGCGTAATGCTGACCGCGGCAAATACTTCCAGACCCCAACCCAGTTCACTCAATCTAACCAGCGAAAAAAAATTCATCGACATTCCTCATGTAGTCTAAGTCAGCGAGCGCACCGCAGTGCTCGCAATTTTCCAGCGATCCTGCTTATACAGGTCCGCAATTCCCGCAGCTGGATTCGCCCGCATGGTAGCGATCCGCGTGCTTGCGGGTACATCATTCTGTTCCAGCCAATCCGCTACAGACACTGCCGATCGCCTGTCATTACAAACCAGCAGCATATCGCAACCTGCTGCCAGTGCCATCTCAGCCCGTTGCGGCGCGGTGCCGGCATCCCGGGCGGCGGCCATCGACAGGTCATCGCTGAATACGACACCATCAAATTGCAAACCATCGCGAAGATAGTGCTGAATCCAGCGCTTCGAAAATCCGGCCGGCAGGGAATCGACTGCAGGATACCTGATATGCGCGGGCATGATTGCGGCCACCAGCTTAATGCAGTTGGCAAATACCTGGTAATCCCTGCTTAAAATTTCTTCTGCACAGCGCTCGTCAAGCGGTAGCTCCTTATGGGAATCCACTGCGACAAATCCATGCCCGGGGTAATGCTTCCCGGTAGCAGCCATGCCGGCCTCTTTCATACCTTTTATATAACTGCCAGCAAGTTCTGTCACTTGATTGACATCATCTGAGAAAGCACGTTCCTTTATGACCGGACTGTCAACACTATAAAGATCGAGTACAGGTGCGAAGCTGATATCTATGCCGTAATGAAGAATCTCTGCCGCCATGGCCCAGGCACATTGCCTTGCCAGCTCTTTCGCCTGGGCCGGGTCATCTGCATAGCGGGCGCCTATTTGATGGAGTGCAGGAAGTTCCAGGAATCCGTCTCTGAAGCGTTGTACCCTGCCCCCCTCCTGGTCCACTGCAATCAACAGGTCGCTGTTGCATGCCCGTACTGCGGCGATAAGTTCTTGTAACTGTGTCGGTCCGGAGTAGTTGCGGCTGAATAGAATCAGGCCGCCTACGCTCGGTCTCTGTAGAAGTTCGTGTTCGGATGTACTCAGAGTAGTACCCTCCAGGTCCAGCATTAAAACACCGAGGGCTTGAGCAGGTTCTCTCATTGCAATTTCAGATCGTCGCTTCCATGGATTTTCCCACAT
>DMJN01000067.1 GCA_003451715.1 Gammaproteobacteria bacterium
AGATGAACTGGGAGTCGGCAAAGTAGGCAAGGCTTTAAGAGGAGTGGGATTAATTCGAGTCGGAAAGACTGGCTTCAGTGGCAGTAATTTGTAATCGCTGTCTCAGCGGCTGCAGTTGTTGCCAAACTTCCTTCTTAAGCATGGGAAAAGACAGCATTGCCTGCAGAGAGCTGGTTACGGTGAGATGATAATCTTCAACTTTAACGCGATAGTCCCTTTGCTCGGCTTTTTTTGTGGTGCTTAGCAACAAAGCATCGATCTGCCCGGCAAACACCAGTAGGTTGCTAAACCCATCCAGTCTTTTCCGCATGGCAATGAAACCACCCAGTGCTTGTCGGGCGGCCAGGCTGGGATCGGTCTCCACAGGCAAGCCCTCCATGAGCGGCCAGGCGAAAGACTCATAGGCGAAGTTACAGGCATCTGTATCGATATTCAGCGCGAGCAGAATATTGCGCAACAAGCTCAACCTGTCTTCGCTGCCATTGTCAGATTGAGCATGGGGCAATTCATCGATAACCGCAAACTGCTCGTTGATCCGATAGTATCGCAGGCTGAACCTGAGTGTGTCGGCCGCCGCTTCCGATGCCTCTGCAGCAGATTGCGGCAGTGCATCCGTCGTGGCTTGATAGTTCTCAGTGCTAAGCGCATTAACCGTTGGTGGCTGAGAAGAAGCGACACTTGGGGCAGCTTCAATCGGAGTGGCTATTGCCTCCCTAACAACTTCGACAGGTGATGCTGCAGACAGCTCGTAGTGCGGAGATTGTCTGGCGCCCGGTAGGCTAATCCTCGGGTAAACCACCTGGATTCCCATAGCCTCGAGATAGGCCTGTCTTTTAAGTTCGTTCACGGAATAATCTGGCGAGTCCATAAGCAGACTGTAAATATACTGCTTTGATTCTTCTACAACAACTTCAGCACTCGATTACTGGATCTTGAGAAGAATTGAAGTCAGTCTGTTTTCATGATTGAATCCGCCTTCCTTTAGACAGTGGTCACACCATGAAAGCAGTTCTTTGTAAGACACTCGGCCCGCCAGAAGACCTGGTGCTGGAGGAAGTGGCGGATCCGGTTGCCGGTGACAACGAAGCCCTGGTGGAAGTCTATGCCGCGTCACTCAACTTCCCTGATGGATTGCAGATTCAAGGTAAATACCAATTTCAGCCCCCTCTACCGTTTACTCCTGGCTCGGAAGTCGGTGGTGTAATCAAGGCAATCGGTTCCGGCCTGGATGGTTTCGAGGTGGGCGACCGCGTGATGGCTACACCGGGACTTGGCGGGCTGGCAGAGCAGGTCATCGTCAAGGCAGAGGGCCTACGCAAGATTCCCAACAGCATGGATTTCAGGACCACGGCTGGATTCGCCATGGTTTATACCACTTCCTACTACGCCCTGAAACAGCGTGCCCAACTTCAACCCGGCGAGACCCTATTGGTACTGGGTGCCAGTGGAGGCGTCGGTCTGGCTGCGGTCGAGCTTGGCAAACTGATGGGTGCACGGGTCATCGCCGCCGCCAGTTCTGATGAGAAACTCGACTTTGTAAAACATCTCAACCCGGACGATGTAATCAACTACAGCGTCGATGATCTGAAAGAAAGAGTAAAGGAGCTCACTGAAGGCCGCGGTGCCGATGTGATTTACGATCCCGTCGGCGGCGATTTGTTTGACCAGTGTTGCCGCTGTATTAACTGGAACGGCCGCCTGTTGGTCATCGGTTTCACCAGTGGAAGAATTCCCGAGTATAAGGCCAACCTTGCACTGTTAAAGGGATCCTCCATGGTAGGCGTGTTTCTGGGACGCTTCCGAAAAGAGGAACCGCTTGAGTATGAAAAAAACTTCCAAGAGCTGTTGAGACTGTATGACGAAGGCAAATTGAGCCCGATTGTCACCGAATCCTTCCCGATAGAAGATTTCGTTGCGGCGTTTAATGTCTTCACAGAGCGCAAGGTGATGGGCAAGGTCACGCTGGAGATCAAGGCAGAGTAGCGGCGTACCATGTCAGACGATGGAAAGTTAAGCGATGCGGCAATCCTTCAGGACCTGAAGGCGCTCGGGGAAATTGCCCTTGCTCACAAGGCACCGGGCTCACCTCTGGCCACTCATTCCGAGACGATAAACGGTCAGCAATACGATGTGTTCAGCAATGTGCCCCAAAACCTTGGGGAACTCTATGACCTGTCGCTGGAACAGGCCGATGAGACCTTCCTGGTGTGCCAGCAGGAACGCTACACCTTCAAACAAACCCACGACATGGCTCGACGCCTGGCGCGTGTCCTGCAGGACGACTACGGGATAAAAAAAGGTGATCGCGTTTCGGTGTGTGCGCGCAACTCCCCCGAGTGGTGCATCGCCTATATGGCCACAACGTTGTTGGGCGCTATCGTGGTACCGATGAACTCCTGGTGGACAGTTGCCGAGCTGGAGTACGGCCTTAAAGACAGTGGCAGCAAGTTGATATTCGTCGATGAGGCGCGCTTTCAACAACTTTCGACCTATAAGCAAGCCCTCGATATCGCCATCCTATTGATAAAACCGCAAATCGACACAGACTTGCCGGAGTTTTACAGCCTGCTTGAAGGCGTGGAACCGCTATCGAACGCCGAAGTCACTGCGCTGAATATAATGCCTGAGGACAATGCGTCGATCATGTATACCTCCGGTTCCACGGGCATGGCGAAAGGTGTGCTGTCCACCCACCGCAACATCATCAACGCACTGTACACCTGGAAATTCCTTAAGGAAATTGGCGAGATTCTCAGGCCGGAACTGGTAGAAGAAAATCCAGAGCATCAGCCAGCCATTCTTGCCAATGTTCCCCTGTTTCACGTCACTGGCAGCCATGCTCAATTCCTGGCCAGTTTTGCCTACCTGAGAAAGTTTGTGATGATGTACAAATGGGATGCGGAACAGGCCCTGGAGTTGATCGAACAGGAACGTATTTCGATTTTCCATGGCGTTCCCACCATGACCTGGGAGATCATGCATTCCCCGAAATTTGGCAGCACCGACATCAGCAGCCTGCGTGGTGTGCAGAGTGGCGGAGCCCCGCGCCCGCCAGAGCACCTCGCACTAATGCTGCAAAAATTTCCTGAAGTGGCGATTCCGGGGCTCGGCTACGGCCTGACCGAGACCAATGCAATCGGTGCCATTATCTCTGGCAATTTTTATGAAGCCAGACCCAATAGCACGGGTCGGCCCACTGTGCCGGTTACCAGCGTACAGATAGTGGATGAGCAGAACAATATCCTGGAAGCCGGAGAAGTCGGAGAGATATGCATCAAGGGACCAACCATAATGCAGGGTTACTGGAATCAACCGGAAGCCACCGCAGAAGTAATCAAGGACGGTTGGTTCTACACCGGAGATATCGGTAAGTTTGATAATCTCGGTTTCCTGATCATTCTCGACCGGGCCAAGGATATTGTCATTCGTGGCGGTGAAAATATCGGCTGTGCGGAAGTGGAATATGCCATCAGCGAACATCCCGCTGTGAGCGAAGTGTCGGTTTACGGCATTCCGGATGAACGCCTTGGTGAAGTGCCCTGCGCCACGGTCATGCTGAAGAAAGATCAAAGCGTACAAAGTACAGACCTGCAGGAATTTCTGAAAACCAAGATCGCTGCCTTCAAGATTCCTACGCGACTCTTTTTCCAGCATGAACAGCTGCCCCGAATTGCCGCCGGCAAGATTGCCAAGAAGCAACTCCGCCAACAGGCAATCGAACAGCTACAGACAGTAGATCCCCAAACCTCCGAATAATCAACATCTCTCCAGTCTCGGTCGCTGACCTGACAAGCTGCGGCATTGGGTTGCCGTGACATTTTTTATTGAAGATTCATCCCCTGCCTCACGATAAGACTATTAGGCACAGTAAAAAGCAGCCCTTTGTAAACCCATGACACAGGAAATACCCAGACCGACTCATAGGAACCAGAGAGAGAGGCGCCATGAAAGAGCAGAAATGGGATGACTCCTTCGAGGACAGTATCGAATTCATAGAACCACCTGCCATCTTGTCAGAAGAAGAGCCGCACATGAAAGTCGTCTCCTCATCCGATAAATCACATTTAACCGAGTTGCGCAGGCGCACAGAAGAACGGTTGGACTGCAAACGGATCGATCTGCAATTTGACTTCGACGAACTGGACGAGTGACCCGACAGTTTAAAGTAGTTCTAAATCCGGCACAGTGTTGAAGATACTGCCGACTACATAGGCTATATCAGCCGCAACGCCGGAGGGAACCAGTGGCTGCGCCGGAATTCAATTTCTAATCGTCGAAGAACTGTGTGAATTGTTTAGAAACTGCACTAAATAGGCCAAAAAAACAGCAACAGCGGCAACGCCACCGCAATGATGACTATCTCCAAGGGCAATCCCATCCGCCAATAATCCCCAAACTTGTACCCCCCCGGCCCCATAATCAGCGCATTATTCTGATGACCGATCGGCGTAAGAAATGCACTGGAAGCGCCCACAGCGACCGCCATTAAAAAGGCATCAGGATTCAATCCGAGAGACAGCGCAATATTGTAAGCAATGGGGGCCATCAGGATCGCAGTCGCGGCATTGTTTAACACATCCGATACCGTCATGGTGATAATCAGAATCATGGCGATAATCAGCACCGGTGACAGACCACCAGCCACCGATAGAATTCCGTCCACTAACAGGGTAGTTGTGCCGGTAGTTTCCAAAGCTGCCCCAATGGGAATCATCGCACCCAATAAAATAACTACCGGCCAATCCACACCATCGTAGAATTCACGCACCGGTACAATATTCAACAGAGCCATTACCACCGTCGCCGCCCCCAGCGCCAGCTGGATGGAAATTAGCCCCGAGGCGGTCAGGGCAATTGCCACCACAAATGTCAGCAGCGCAGGTAAGGACTTAGACGAGCACTTCAGGTCGAGATCGCGCTTTGCCAGTGGATAGCAATGCAACTTCTTGATTGCCTCCTGCATTTCATCTTCACCGCCATGCAGCAGTAGCACATCGCCGACATTAAACTGGAAATCCCGCAGGCGATTACGATGGGGTGTGCCGGAGCGGGAAGCGGCCAGGAGATTCACTCCGAATTTTCCATTAAAGCGAATCTCCCTTGGAGTGCGGCCTACGATACCCGATTCTGGAGTGACTACCACTTCGGCTATTCGGGATTTCTCTGAATGAAGAATTTCTTTCTGGGCATTTTCAGCCGAGAGCATCTGCAGCTTATGGGTAGTAGCGAAATTGTCCACATCCTCGTGGGAGCCCTGGATCATCACTAGATCGTTCACAGCCATCACGTGGCGCCGGTGGCGCCATACATCGGGAATCTGTTCACGCTTGTGCTCCATGGAAAGTAGATCCATTTTTTCTTGCCTGAGTAGATCCTTGAATTCGCCGAGTGTTTTACCCATCAGGGCCGTTTCTTCAGTGATTTTCAGTTCGAATAAATATTCTTCGACATCGAACAACTCCAGGCCGGCAGTCTGCTTGCGTACCTTCACCAGTTTCCAGCCAAGCAGCAACATGAAGAGAATTCCGCACACGGCAATGCCACCTCCCACTGGCGCAAAATCAAACATCGTGAAAGATTCGCCCGTCACCTCGCGGCGATAGTTTGCGATGAGAATATTCGGCGGTGTGCCGATTAATGTAACCAGCCCACCGAGGATCGATCCGAATGACAAAGGCATTAAAACCGTAGCCGGAGGTCTGCCGGCTTTGGTCGTTGATTGAATGGCAATCGGCATCAACAGTGCCAGTGCGCCCACGTTATTCATGAACATCGACAGGAATGCGGCGAGAAAGGTGAGCGAGGCGATATGCAGGAACGGTCGTGACGATACCGGCTCAATGGCATCTGTAACGAATTCCACCGCTCCGGACCTGGTAAGCCCAAAACTGACAATCAGAACCAGTACCACGGTGATTGTGGCGGGATTCCCGAATCCGGAAAACAATTCCTCTTGAGGTACCAGCCCGGTCGCACTGGCTACGAATAGCGCCCCAAGCGCCACGATGTCATAACGCCATCTGCCCCACACCAGTAGTACCAACAGGGCGAGCAGAATGGCTAAGAGGATTGACTGATCGGTACTCAAAGAAATGGTCACTCGCTAACCAGCTGAAAATCGATCTCTCCTACGGTTTCGATCTCGGCTTGTAAATGATCTCCCGCAATCACGGCGGACACACCGGCTGGGGTACCGGTAAATATCAGGTCACCGGCCTGCAGTTCAAAATACCGGGACAGTTCGTAGATAATCTCCGGGACCGACCAGATCATGTCGGAAAGGTCTGCGTCCTGGCGCAGCTCATCATTGATCCGCAGTGCAATGCGTCCCTGCTGCGGATGCTTACCGTCTGCCACCGGATTGATGGCGGATACAGGCGCCGACTGATCGAAACCCTTGGCGGCATCCCATGGCTTGCCTTTCTGTTTAGCCTGGGCCTGTAGATCACGGCGGGTAAAGTCGATACCCACGGCATAACCGAAGACACACTGGTGGGCTTCATCCACTGTGATGTTGCGTCCGCCCCGATCCAGCGCCACCACCAATTCGACTTCATGGTGCAGATTGTTAGTAGCAGGGGGGTACCGCACCGGTGCGTTATCGGTCACGATGGCGTCGGCAGGTTTGCTGAAAAACACCGGTGGATTCTGTTTGGGATCTCCCCCCATCTCTTTTACGTGGTCACCGTAGTTCTGACCCACGCAGTAAATACGATGGACAGGGAAATATTCCTCAGCACCCAACACGGGAACGGTTGGAACAGGATTAGGTGTAAAGACCAGAGCCATTAATCAATATCCTTGTTGTTAGTTTGCTGCACAGCGTAATTCGACCGCCAGGTCCGCCATACCTTGCTGCGTCAGATCGGGTAAAAGGTTCAGCCCGCTGCGCTGCTCTATAGTCTGGAGAGTGCTAAGCTGTTCGCAATAGCCCGCCGTCTGAGGCAGGTTATGATCAAACAGGAACGCCGCATGTCGAGTCGGTGTCGCCACTATTTTAAAGAAGGCAGCTGGGTTCTCAGTAATGCTATTAGCCTCACGACCGCTCACCCGAGTATTGAGTGGTGCAGAAATTTCGTAAAGCGGTCCACTGATAACAAACAATTCACCCTCGCGCGCGGCAAATTCATTGATGCTCTGTTCCAGCCTCGCCCAGCCTCCAGTTCGCAGAGCAATTGGAATAGGCGTCATGTTGCTCAGATTATTCAATTCTTCCCAATAAGGAGTGTGGGCAAAGCTCGTCATTGGTGCTAACCGCCCATGATCCCTCGAATCGAATACAATCTCATTTACTCTGTATGGCCGACCGGGTTGAGAGAATCCTATTCCATCGGCCTCTCTCCCCAGGGGGCGGGCTGTTGTAAGCAACAAATCATCCTGCTGCCACCATCTTGGTAGCAGGGAAGCCACGCCCACCGAGTCACCCAGTACGCGGTACGCTACCCAGTCAGCAAGGCCAGATTGGGCATTGATGGATGCTGCATATAGATGCCGGACTACTATTTCGTTACTCGACGAAGTCCCTGTCGGGCAACCGGCCATACAATGAGCGATATGTATTGTCTGGCCAGCTCCGGGAAGTGATGCAAGCAATAGCGCGGTAGCACTAGCCCATTGGATAAGGGATCTGATTATGTACTTCATCACATTCTCTTAAGGTCTCATCACTCAGCGTCACGTCCAGCGCTGCCAGTGCCTCGTCCAGCTGATCCACGGTGCGCGCACCGATGATAGTAGAAGCTACGAAATCAAAATTCATACTCCAGGCTGTGGCTAATGTTACCGGGGATATTCCAGCCTTTTGTGCTATTTCAAGATATTTTTCTGTAGATGCTAATGTCCCTTCATTTACAAATCGCTTGGCCATCGCCTGCTGGCGCGGATCATCCTCGTTGAGGTAATCGCCGAAGCGAGTATTGCCTGGCAATTTTCCATCGTTGTACTTACCGCTCAGTACGCCGCCACCGATTGGAGAATAGGGTAATAGTGATACCTGCTCCCTTCTGCAAACATTAGCAAGTTCATCCAAGAAACGTCTGCTCAGAAGTGAAAAATTGTTCTAAATGGATTCGAAGCGCGCCCATCCCTCATAGTCGGAGATGGTATTGGACTTGGTCAGACCATAGGCATTTTCATTGGATGTGCCCAGGTACCTGACCTTGCCCGCTTGAACCAGACGGTCCAGTGCTTCCATGGATTCGTCAATCGGTACTACCGTATCTGGCCAGTGCACCTGGTAAAGATCAATATAGTCGATGCCCAGGCGCCTAAGGCTCCCCTCCACGGCCAACTCGACATGATGCCGGTCGATCGCCGTCAGGCCTTGCCGTATAGGTGGAACAAACCACCCTGAGGCCGCTCCAGCAACCTTGGTTGCAACAATCAATGCATCTCGTGGCTTGGTCTTAATCCATTCACCGAAGATTTCTTCAGTCAATCCCACAGTCTCAGCTGAAGGTGGTACCGGGTAGACCTCGGCGGTGTCGAAAAAATTAATGCCACGATCGAAGGCCGTCTCGAGAATCTTGAAGGATTCGTTTCGGTCACTCCAGGTACCAAAACTCATGGTACCCATGCAGATTGGTGAGACTCGCAATCCGCTCCTGCCAATATAGCGATGTTTCATACTACTTCCCTTTGGTCTTATGCCAGCGGCGGACAACTATCTCCCAGATAACCACCACCCCCGCAGTATCCGGGATCCTGCAGTTGGATTCGAATACCGTCCGGATCCGAGAAATACAATTCCGGCGTGCCTCCCTCGGCGCCGCCCCGATTCGGCATTCTCATGCTGACCCAGTGCATCAGCGGCTGGGTATTTGCCGGGTCTTGCCGTGCGCTCAGACCGTAATCTGTCAGCTGCGCGAGAACCCTATCGACATCGAAGTCCTGCATGCTGAAACAGGTATGATCGATGCGGCCGGCTTGTGTCGGCTGCCCTGCCTGACTACCGCCCACATACATCAGGAACTGAATGCCATCGCCAACGCCAACCACCGGCGATCCCGGGCCCTGGTAGGCTTGAAACTCTTTTCCGAAGGTCGAAGTCATAAATTCATTGGCACGATCACGATTCGCCAGGAAGGTGGTGAAGTGACTCAGGTCCAGCAGGCGAAACAGACCTTCACCGGTTGCCGCTTCGACGTTACTGCAATTGTTTCCTAACTCGCCCCCGCCACCGCAATGGTCCTCCGCCGAAAGCTGATAGTGAATTCCTTCGATATCGGCGAAGTAGAGATCCCTGGCACCATTACTCCCGCCACCGGCGGCTTGCCCTCTTTCGTTGATCCAATAGCGCATCGCCATACTGAGTGGATCTTGCCCGCTAGTCGGCATTACGCCGGGGCTGATGCCATGTTGCCTTAACTGTGCAATAACGCCGTCCACATCAAAATTCGCTACGCTCAGACCGATATGGCTGATTCGCGGTTGCTCACCCGCACCCAGTGGAGCGATTGAAAAAAAGTGCGGACCGGCACCAATTCGCAGACAAATCGTCTCTCCCTGCCTGGACTGGATGGGCGCGCCGAACAGGTCCTGATAAAACCTCACCGAGCGAGCGACATCTGCCACACGAATCTGAAAGGAATGCAGTTTTCTTACTGCTATTGGCGTTGAACCCCCCTGCCCCATGCTGTAAGGCACGACCGCTAGCAGCGGCAGTGCTTGCAGCAGAGTTCGTCGGGTTCGATTAACCGCAGTAGCTGGATCAGGAGGGTAATTTGCTTTTGATGACATAAATGGCCTTCTTTTTAGATTTCTTGGGGAGTATTGATCTTGCCAATCTCGATTTGCCAGCGCTCCATGCCTCCCTGCATATGGGCTACCTTTTCAATGCCCATATTCTGCAGAGAGAGTGCCGCCAGTGCCGAGCGCCAACCCTTATTGCAATAGAGGATAAGCTCGTTGGCCTGCTGAAATTCGGTACGGTAGTAAGGACTGTCTGGATCGATCCAGAATTCGAGCATGCCACGAGGGACATGCAACGACTGGGGTATCGAACCTTCCCGCTTTAATTCCCGTACATCCCTGAGGTCTACCAGTAATACACCTTCCTGTTGCAGCCGTTGATCCACTTCCGCAGGAGTCAGTGTCTGCACCTGACTCTCGGCTTCTTCCACCAGAGACATGAATCCCTTTTTAATTGCTAGGGCCATTACTTAGTTAGTGTTCCCAGATTCACGCGCCATTCTTTCCTGTGCCCGGTGACCGGAAAGAATATTGGTCATTCCATAATTTCCTTCATGACAGGCATATTCAAAAATCGGGTCCGGGCTGT
Organism: Gammaproteobacteria bacterium; assembly: GCA_003451715.1. Taxonomy (GTDB): domain Bacteria; phylum Pseudomonadota; class Gammaproteobacteria; order Pseudomonadales; family Pseudohongiellaceae; genus UBA9145. The sequence continues at coordinate 10,280 of DMJN01000067.1, forward strand.
AATCGAAAATTATCTGTCGCGTATAGGGAGCAGTAAACATACCCGGATCATGACTGATGATCTCATACTGCAATTCGTTCGCACTGACACGAGTCAGTCGCCCTACATTAATCTTGTCAGATGCATTGGAACCATAACCACTCTTGTCTGAATAATTGCTAGTCTCAATGATCAGCGTATCGCCATCCCAATAACCACGGGAATCGCCATGCCAAAGTTCAATGTCATCACTCAGGTGTGGCTTGTCGGTCAGTGGGATAATACGGGCATCGTGCGCCATTTCCTGAACTATGACTACGTACTCCCGCGCCTGCACTATCTGCCAGTAGCTGTTGTAACCAGAACCCAGGTAAGGTGCCCCAAAATTCAGGCAACGTTCACCGAGTGAGCGATCCAGCCAGGAATCGGCAGGATGGTCTCTGCGCCGTTCCACCCCTGCGTTGATTGCCGCAATCGCCTGTTCGGTTCTAGGTGGGTACTTACCATTGGGAGGATCGGTGATTTGCGATGTACGATTGTGAACGCTGCGGTTAGCCAGCCAGGCCTGATCATAGTTACCGGTGCTTGGATCATAGGATTCGGTTTCGCCCGATACAGCGGCAGAGAGCACTCCATCACCGAACAGGGCATCTCCATCCTCAGTAGCGATCTCACCCACCCGACGCTGCAGAAATTCGATGTCCTGAGCGGTCAGAAATTCCTTATCGGCAAATTCATCCGGGCGTTCCACCGGAGTAATGGTGTTATTGGCCCACACGCCCTGCAAATCAGGATGGCCATCGATGGTGCGGGACAGTTCGCAACGGGAATCCTGAGCTGTCAGCTTGCCACTCAAAAGACCGACTATAGTGGCTAAGCTTATGAGAATACTGCATTTTTTCGCATTGATATTCATGGTGCAGCTCCAAATAGGGGGACGCTTACGGCTGAACTAATTTATAACAGTTCTATAGCTGAAATCTATGGAATAATTGTGAAGTTGTTAGCATCCCCTGCCGCCCTGTATGATTGATAATTACGACGCAGAGGATCACCACTTCGTCGTCAGTACCGGTAGAGGCTACACTATGGCTGCCGAGGCTATGCAGCAAAGAATCGAGACCGATTCGGTGAACAATTGATTAAAAATGAAACAACAGGGGTACTCACAATGAACGAAAGAGACCTACAACTCGTAATGCGCGCCAAACGTCAGATCGACCGGGAGGTATCACTGCGGTCGTTTCTCTGGGTTGGGCTGGTATTTTGTGCCGTATTGAGAATGCTGGGCATCGTGGCACCCTTACCCTATATATTGTTATTCGTTATTCTCTTCGTTTCCCTGGTATTAAACTCCGAAGTCATCGCCAGCTTTGGCAGGGTGTCTAAGACAGATCTGGTTAATCTGATTGAGAAGCACATTCATAACGACCCGAAGGTCCTGGCACGTTATGCGGGAGTGAAGAGTAAATCCTGAGCAAATTCACCGACGAAGATGTGTCCGCTTGATGCAGACTAGTCTGTATTCAACTGCTTAAGCCGAGGAATGTTAACTACCGCCGCGATGACTTCACCATGGCGCCCCCGCCTGAAACCACAGCCCCGAACACATTACCGGCAGAGTCCACCGCAACGCCTTCAGGATTCGAACCCTCTGGATAGGCTGCAACTGTGCCGTCGATGAAGTAATCGACTATCCCATCCAACAAGCTGCCGACACGGATACCGGCCTCCCAGCCCGGATTGCGCGTATTATCAAATTCCGATTCTGAATCGGCGACAAAAATAGTGTCATCGTCGGTGATATAGATACCGCTGGGTCGGCTGAAGGACTTGAACTCGCCGATGTAATTACCGTTCAGGTCAAAAATCTGCAAGCGGTTATTGCCACGGTCACCCACGACCAGCCGATTACGGGAATCGATATCGACGGCATGGGGGGTCTTCAGTTGGCCGGGTCCGGAACCCCATCCGCCCCAGTATTTGATGAGATTGCCATTGCGATCGAATTTTACGATGCGCGCTACGGTGTCCGGGGTCGCCGTCGGATTCTGTCCACTATGACCATCGCCGACATAGATATTGCCATCGGCATCGGTGACCACATCGCAGGGAGTCTCCAGTAGTGCATCGGTTCCATTGCCGGCCACACCCGGCCGCCCGAGTGTTAGCAGCACTTCCCCTTCCGGGCTTAGTTTGTAAACCACATGGCCCTTGCCGGCGGTCGCGGGATTGGCCGGGTCCGGCCCCTGGCCATCAGTAACCCAGACATTGCCATCCCGGTCCACATGCAGACCATGGGGAAACAGCATCAGGCCACCACCGATGGCGGCGACCACGTTGCCATTGGGATCGATTTTGACGATGGGATCCAGGTTCGACCCGGCACAGCTGTTGCTGCCACAGCGATCGATCGCCCACAGATGTCGTCCATCGGGATCGATGTCCACGCCGGCGGTGGAGCCCCATTCCCGACCATCCGGTAGCTGGGCCCAACCATCCACCGAACTGTAAGGGTTGGGCCGATTATTAATCGGCTCTAATTGGGCAAACAACGCCGTGCTGGTGGTGAATGCTGCCAGAACTAGGATTGTGCTGAGAATTCTTTGACTGAGACGCATGACACTACTCCTCCATCCTTACCAGACAGAGAAGAACGCCTGTGTTAGGACGAATGGTTGAGGGACCGGGTTTAAGCCCTAGTTGAGAGAGTAAAGCAGTGTTCTGAGCGATGCAATGGGCCGCTCGGCTATCAGTTTCAGTTCGCCAGCAGGTTTTCGATCTGTTGCCTGATATCGATCTCATCACCCGGTTGGTAACTGCGGAATGACTGAACTATTCGACCTTCTCTGTCCAATAAGTAGGACACAGGCAGAGATCGCACCCGATAGGGAATACCTAATATCCCCTTCCGGGTCCGCCAGCACGGGGTAGGATACCGGGTGGTCCTCGAGGAAAAAGATGCCATCTTCGGTGTCCTCATCCACATTGATAGCGATAAATTCAAATTCTGCATTGCCAAGCTCCCGATACATCTTGTCATAGGCGGGCAATGACGCCAGACAAGGTGGGCACCAGGATGCCCAGAAATCGATAAACACCACCTTGCCGCGGTAATCGCTCAGGCTGATAGAGCCACCACCGTGTATTTCCTGACCGGTAAAGGGAGGCGCCAGTTCCTGACCAGAAAGCATGGGGCTCAGCACGCATAACAGTAGCAGTGTAACGAATCGTCTAAGAGCCATATTTAGAATCCATAAGTCAATGATAAGGAGTAGGAGTAACTGGTTGAAAACTGTACGGCACCATCCAGCTTTCGTTTCAGAGGAACCCGGCCGGAGAGTGCGATGTTGAGATCGTCAGTGATTGCATATTGCACCGCGGGAATGAAATCCAACCACTCACCACCGGTGTTGGGAATCTCGAAGCTGTTTCTTTCATCAGCATCGGTAGTGCGGTATCTGACGCCAGCCGAATAGCCAAATTTGCTGCCTATACTCTGGCTGATTCCCAGCGCCAAATTAAACTCATCACCGAAGGCATAGCCGCGATCATTTTCATCGTCGTTGCGGGTGTAATTGGCGGTCGCATTGAACTATAGAGTTGCTGCCTGATTGAATGCGTAGCTATAACTCGTCCAGAGAATCTCACCCACCGCACCCACACTGGGTTGCATGTCTTCGGAAAAGACGATCACTCCACCCGCATCGTCTTTGCCGATTGGTATTCTTGCGCCTATGCCCAGAGAGATTTCATGGCTTGAAAATGGTGTTATGTAGCGTGGTGTATAGCGTAGCAGGATTATCCCATCGCCCAGTCCGGATGAAGTTTGTTCACCGAAGAAGCCGCTGCCTACTTCCCGGCTATGTTCCATATAGGAGACCAAGCCGGATATGGACCAGCCATCGGCTATTCCGTAGGTCGCAGAAACAGCCTGAGAAAGGGATGATCGTTTGCGCCGGGTCTCATCCTTTATCTCTTTGTCGCCCAACACCAGGTCATTGATAACATGATCTTCGCTGGAAAAATTTATGAACCAATCGCCTGGCTCGGTGGATGAAGTATCGATCGCACTCAGCAACGGTACTCCAGCACAACTGCAGGTGGCAGCGTTGCCAATAACGGGAAGAGTGAGGAATAACATTCCCACGATGAGCACTGCAATTATTCGATTCATTGGTGGATTTCTGCTCCAGGGAAAAACGCCGTCCAGGCAAACCAATAGGCGATAAATGAATTGGTTTTCTGCAACTGGGTACCCGTTCTAGGCCCCGTGACTGCCATGCCGAACAGATCCCACTTACTGCCTTCGTTATCAACCATTACGATTGGCAGCTGATTCTCAACGGGGCTGAAGTCAAGAGTTGTACAATCTTCTAATTGTCGATTGTAAACTACAGCATAGTTCTGTTGTGCACTGCCGGCTGCAACCACATCCATATTTCCCACACTGTCATTCAAAACAGACACAGTCTGATTAAAGCTACTCACAGGATAAACTTTGGATGCTTCACCAACATTGATACCTAACATTCGTTCTTTGCGATGGAGACGATTGTCGTCGGAATTGTTAACGGGATATATCAGGCTCGAATCAGTAAGATAGAGACCATAAGGGTAGATTTCGTAAGGGAAACTGAATTCGTTCAGTTCGATATTCAATAACAGAGTCTGAGGATACATTTCCAGCCAGGTCTCCCAGCTTGTCTCTACAAGCTGCAACTTATCCGGAATGCGGGTGACTTGCTCACCCGAGATGCTCTGTTCCAGCATCTGTGACCAGAGGCTCTGAGTCTCGCGGTCATACAATATCAGATTGGAGTTGTGTAGCAGACCCAACACGCCGAAGCTGGTATCGACTGAATCAGTAAAGCCTTTCCAGAGTACCGCCGATCCAGTCAGCGGACAGTAGCTCACAGTGACATCCTGGCTCTTGCCGTCGAACGTGTATCGGTCATTCACGATCTCATGGTAATCCAGAAATCGGTGAGGGTAAGCCCGCACGTCATCCCCAATCTTGACACCGATAACCAGGTCTGCCAGCTGGATACCGGTGAGTGAGAATTGCTGGATAAACAGGGGAGAGTTAATGGCCGGAATGCCATCAGGGCCGGGACCGCCATCGAATATTTCAGATGGAGGCACCAGAAATCCGTTGCTCACGCTTGGGTCATCCGCCCCATTGCTGAGATCTGGTTCGGGCCGGGTACAATTCTGTGGAATGACAGTCGCTTCCTGTTCGCCCACATCTGCCAGCACCAGGCGGAGCGGATCGGCGCTCAACAATCTGAAGTCTGCCCAGTAGCTGATTCCTGCCTCTTCGAGTGAAGGTATCGACAGCAATTCGCCATTGAAGGAACTGGTCCCTGTCGTGTCTGCATCCGTCAGTTCGCTTGCGCTGGTCACCAGCACCTCTAGGGGGTTACTACCATCCTGAATGGTTAACTCCACCTGAAATGCCTGATCTGCCAGCGTCACCACTGGCAGACTAATAACATTTCCATTGAGAGCCGCCTGTTGTGCGCCAGCCTGGTAGATCACCGCCACAACACCGCTAATGAGTATTAGCTGCATTACTAGTTTTCTGGCTCTCGGCATCAGTCTCATTGGTGTAAGCTCTTTCTGAGAAGCAGTGCTGCTACTGATAGATGGCAGCATTGGGGAAGAACGCAGTCCAGGCAAACCAGTATGCGATATAGGAATTGGTTTTCTGTAACTGTGTTCCTGCACGCGGGCCAGAGATAGCCTCGCCAAATACATTCCACAAATTACCTTCGGTATCCGTCATCACTACTGGCAACTGATTTTGCACCGGAGTAAATTCCAGAGTTGTGTAGTCTTCCAGTTGGCGATTAAAAACAACACCGAAGTTTTGAGTCGCACTGCCAATCGCCACCACATCCATAGTGCCTACTGTGTCATTGACTACAGTTACATCGCCGCCAAAATTGCTAATGGAATATACTTTTGAACTGAGCCCGACGTTTATTCCTAACACGCGTTCCTTGCGATGGAGACGCCTGTCATTATTGTTATTGACATTAAACAACAATGAATTGTCCGTCTTGTATGATCCATAGGGATACTGGCCATAGGGCCTGCCATAACCTGTATTCGCAGACAACAATGAAGTTTGCGGATACATCGCCTGCTAGGTCGCCCAGCTTGTTTCGACTACCTGCAGGCGGTCAGGAACATCCAGACGGCGGGTGGAGTTTATGCCCTGTTCCAGCATCTGAGACCACCAGGAAAAGGTTGCCCGGTCATACAGCACCAAATTCGAGTTATAGAGTTTCCCTGAGGTGCCAAAGGTCGGATTTGCAGCTTCCATATCGCCCTTCCAGAGCATTGCAGAACCGGTAAGTGGGCAGTAGCTCAATGTCACGGGCTCTAGATGACCGTCGATCGTAAACTGCTCGTTAACAACTTCATGCCAATCCAGCACGGTGTGTGTATAGGCTCAGACGTCGTCACCAATCTTGATACCCACGACAAGGTCGGTCGGAAAGATTGGTTCTGAGGCGAAATCCTGGGTAAAGCTGGGATTATCGATCGCTGGGATACTGTCCGGCTGTAACACATTGACTATTAAGCTGGGAGGCACCGAGAAACCGGCAATTATCTCTGGAGTATCGGGGCCGTGTGAGGGATCTGGAGCAGGTCGCGTGCAACTCGGCGCGGGGGGCGGTGCCGGGGCAGCTGCTCCAGCATCGACGAATACAAAGGTGGGAGGGTCGGCGGTTAATAAATCGAAGTTGGCCCAGTAAGACATACCATCAATATCCAGCGATGGCACGGCGAGAGTAACTCCGTCAAAAGTGCTGGCACCTGTCGTATTGGCATCGCTAAGCAACACGCCATTGGTTACCCGTAGCTCAATGGGGCTCGATCCGTCTACCAATGTCAATTCAACCTGGTAATTATCAGTACCTACTGATACCACAGGCAGACTAAGGACATTGCCGTTCAGGGAAGCTTGTTGGGCAATCGCGCTTTGCGTTAATAGCAGGGAAATGACTAAATTAATTCCCCACGCAAAGCTTATTACAAATCCATCTTTCCTACACATACGTGCTGCTCCTCAAGCATTGCAGGCCTGTTGCCACTGAGAGTTGTGGCATTCCCGCTTATTTTTACCAACAGACCGTTACTACTCGGAATTGCTTTCAAAGCACACTTAGGGGGTCGTCGAGGATGCCTGTTCGCCTTGATTGGCAGGAGGAGGATGCTTACCTATTACCCGACGCAGCACGACAGCAATGATTAGCAAGGTCAGTGCCAGGCCCAGCAACAATAGCTGGCTGAATCCAAACAATCCTCCTGCCGGCAGGGCCAGGACCAATCCTGAGATGCCTATCAGCAGGCGCACGAGGCTACCGCTGGGACCGGTACCCAAATTACCGATACCAATCAGATAACCCTGCAAGGCAGCAGATACCAGGGCAACTCCCACCAACGCTGTGCTGAAAGCCTGCAGGTTTTCAAGAGCAGAGCCCTGCAATAACAGGGCTGGATTGAATACGAAGAAAAACGGCACGAAATATATAATGGCACCGAGGCGCATCGCTTCGATGCCGGCACGCATCGGCGACACCTGCGCTACCGAAGCGGCGGCGAATGCCGCAAGCGCTACCGGCGGCGTGATAAAACTCAACATCCCCCAGTACATGACGAACATATGACTGGCCAGTGGGTCCAGACCGGAATTAGTCAGTGCCGGTACCAGCACAATGGCGAGAAAGATATAGGCAGCCGTTACCGTCATGCCTATGCCGAGAATGAAACTGGTCAGGGCACCCATGATCAGCAGTATCACCACGTTGTCGCCCGCCAGGTAAACCAGGTCATTGGCGATGGTACCGGCAATCCCGGTTACCGCGAGACCTCCGATTATGAGACCAATAGCGGCTAGAATTCCCGCCAGTTCTGCCAGCAATTTACCCATCTGCGCCACCAGCAGCATGAATTTCTCCAGAGACAGCCGGTGTGAAGTGAACTGGTTGATCACCAGTAACAGCCCGGTGGCGTAGAATGGCGCAACTGCCTCCCGCTGCAGAACCACCAGCATCCAGATTAGCGCGACAAACACGGCGATGAAATACCAGCCATCCTTGAACACCGCCCCCAGCTTAGGTAGCTCTTCCTTCGGCAGACCCTTGAGATCCTTGCGTGCGGCATAGGCGTCGATCTGCATAAACAGCCCGAAGAAATACAAAACAGATGGCACGATGGCTGCCACGGCCACAGTCACATAACTGATATTCAGGAAGCTGGCCATGACAAAGGCAGTGGCTCCCATGACCGGCGGCATGAACACTCCACCGGTGGATGCGCAGGCCTCTACTCCGGAGGCATATTCTTTGCTAAACCCGATGCGGCGCATCGCAGGTATGGATAGCGGACCGGTTGTTAACACATTACTGATGGGGCCCCCGCTCATCGATCCCATCAAGCCGCTGGAAAATATCGATACCTTAGCCGGTCCCCCGCGCAAGTGACCCAACAGTGCAAAGGAGAGATTGATGAAGAAGGGACCTCCACCGGTAAACTGCAGCGAGATTCCGAATACCAGAAAACCAAACACCAGCGTCGCAAAAACCTGCATGGGTATGCCGAACAGGCTCTCCGCCCCCATGATGTGAAATATGGCCGCATCGGTTACAGGAATGCGCAGTGCGGCGATGACATCAGGCAACAGATCGGCAAAGGTTGGGTAGAGGGAGAAAATAGCCACTATAACGAACACCGGCCAACCACCGGCGCGACGCCCGGCCTCCATCACGATAATCCAGGTCACCACTGCCAACCACACACCGATCGGTGGTGCCGTGTACTCCCACGCCTCCAGGACGATGCGCTCGGCATAGAAGGCGAAGTAGGAAAAGATTATGCCGATCACGACCATGATGGCGATGTCATACCAGGGCACATGGTCGGGGCTGTGCTTGCTACCGGGAAAGGTAATAAACACCATGCTCAACATAACACCTGTTATGAGATACATATAACGGCTGTCAAGCATCACATAACCGACAAAGAAGCCAAGATTGAAAATCTGGTTGATAGCGAGAACAATCGAACAGGCGGTCATCACCGCCATTGTCATACGCCAATGGTGTGGCAGCTCGCGGTAGCGCAGCTTTTCTATCCTTCGCTCCGGCTTGAGTACTTCAGTGCTGTTTGAGTCCGATAAATCTGACATAGGGATTGGTTCTACAAACCTTCCCCGAGAGTGATCAGCCCAGCTTCCGCCAGCGCCTGTTCCCGGGCAACCAACCAGGCTTGTTCAAACTCCGTATAGCCTTCAGGCGCAGTGGGTAGAAATAATCCCCAGGCCTGTTGCAACACCGACTGTCTCTGCAGATTTTTCTGATGTTGAGCTTCTGCCGCATCGGTCCAGACACCAATCTCTCGATAGTACCTGATAGCACCGGGATGAAAGGGAATAAACGCCTGATCGAATTTCTGTCTATCCATGCGCCATCCAGTAGCGCCAGGTGCATTATTTTTATACTCGTCGAAGTGCCGATGCATGACCTTGACAATGCTATAGGCCAATGTCTCATCCGATGTCTCCAATCCAACCAGCAGAGGATAGGCGGAGGAGAATACTTCGATGCCTTCGGGAGGAATTGTCGGGCCCTCCAGGGCGATGTGGGGAACATACCAGGGCAAGCGTGCACGCACGCGGGCCACCGCTTCGGCATCGGCATGGGGCAGTTCGGGAAATGTCAGGCCTCGAGGCGACGCTTCCAGGCGTAGAAAAGGTGGTGAATTGCAGGCTCCACCCACTACATCGGCCCGGTTGTTCAGAACTGCCTCGGCGGAGGCATTGTAGCCACCCACTTCCACCGCCGTCACATCATCCCAGCCCAGATTGGCGTAAGAAAGTAGCGCTGCCATGGCGTTGTTCAGGGAAGGAGACCCCTGGATGAAGGTAACCCGCTTGCCTTTAATATCGGCTACTGAGTTGATGTTGGCGTCCGTGGCGGTGACCAGTGTATAGGAACAACTATCGGAATAATTGGACATCAGTGCCCGAATCGGCTGGGGCCCCCAGATCTTCGAGGCAAAGTTAAGCACGCCCTCCTGGGCATACACCGCCTCGGAGCCACCGGCGGAGAAATGCACGCGATTGGCACGTAGGGTAGCCAGACGCGATACGTCATTGCGCCCCGGAATCACCCGCAGGTTGGTCTGGTACTGGCGCTGCAGGATATTGCCGATGGCGACCGCCTGACTATAGCCCCCGGTACCTGTGCCATAGGCGGACCAGGCGATGGTCTTGGGAAATTCGATGCCATCGGCAGCGCAGACAGCATTAGCCAATAAAAAGCTAGATAACGCCGCAAACAAGGAGTGCTTGGAATGTCTAATAAATGAAGAAAGAAGAGTAGTTATTAACTGCGGCATGTACATCACTCTGGCTTATAATTCTGCGGCAAGCATAGCGCAGCTGTCGGGGCATTGGAAAGTTTAACTCTACCCCTAAAAAAGGCACTGTAGCGGGATCGCTGCAGTGCCTTATTTCATGCAATTGGTGTTGCTTAGCGCGTTACGGTCACATTCACGTTCTGGTAGGAGAACATCGAACCGTCGCTGGCTATGCCACGCAGTACATATTCGCCGGGTTGATCGAAGGTGACCTCGGCCGTCCAGCGGTTGCCTTCTGGTACTTCCGGAATACCATAGGGTGGTGACCAGGGTGAATTCGCCCAGGCGCGGGTATCCATATAGGTCTTGAACTGCTCGGGTTGAAAAGTCGCGTTACTGGCCGGCCCCCGATAGACAGTCCAGGAAAAGCGTAAGCCTGGCCCGCTCATGACGACAATCGAAGACGGTGGCCGATAGATTTGATCGGACCTGGAACCCGGGCCGGGTCGGCGTTCCGGCAGGTTGTCCGGATCGCTAGCCTGCACCGCCAGGTTCAGCGGCTCGCCGACTCTGACAGTTCTAAAGTTTTCACCTTCTACCCGAAGGTCGGGAGGAATATTGGTGCGTAATCGGTCATCGAGGCTACCGAAGGCACCACCGACTTCCGTCGAAATTACCTGGGGATCGATTCGATAGTCCGGCTTCAGCGAACCATGAGCACGAGCCACATGATTCCTGGTTTTCAATGTCCAGACTATTTCATCCGTGCCGAAATCTGCCGGCACATCAATAGTAAACAGGAAGGGATTACGCCGTGGGTAGAAATGGGTTGGCTGACCCTGATCGGCATTGGAAAAATCATAGCCCTCTATGGACTGATCATCCAACTCGCCTTCCCCAACTATTGAGAAGTAGTTTTCGGGGCCTATCGCTATATCGAATTCTTCTTTCCAATTCGAATTCATGTAACCGAAGAACAACTTGAAGCTGCCATCATCATTCGGCCACCAGCCTTCGTAGGCTGGTGAGGCGATCTCGCCGGTCAACTGCATCAAGCGGCCCTGAGCAACGGCAGCCTGATTTGCGAAAACCAGCGTCAGCAACATTGCCAGCGCGATTTCTAGATTTGTTTTTAATCTATTGCAGTGCCTCATGGTCAATCGTTTCCTTGTGCAACCGACTGTTCCGGAGCAGGCGCCCAACACAGCGGACATCCGACGTCGTAGTCGTTGCGATCTTTCATATTGGCTCTACGCATCGCCATCTCAGCCTGGAACTGTTCTTCAGTCAGACTCACCGAGTAACCGAGATCGATGAACATATTGGATACCGAGCGACGACCTCCTCCTGCCCAGTTTCTTGGATCGGCAAGATTAGGATTGGCTGTGGTGGTATCCATATACGCGGTTGTGTGCAATATGGTGCCCTTAGGAAGCAGCGGCGCCTTGTCATCCTTGTACATATATTGCTTCACCCAGTTGTGGTCATAACCGACACAGTTCAGGGTGAAATTATTGTGGCCCCAGATCGCCTCGAGACACATACGCACGCCCGGTGCGTGCAGGTGAGGTTCGAAAGCCATAACCTTGGTGTGTTGCTGCAACACCACATAATTATGAATTTCCTGACCCGCCTTGTTGGGAACAATATCCACATCGACGCCATTACCGGTTCGAGGACCCCGGCGTATATAGGCGGGTTCATAACCGACAGGGAAGAAAGTAATGCCGAACTCGAGGTGACCGGTGGTCTCACGGCCGTTTGAGTGCATGTGGGCAGCCCCCAGATGCAGTGCTGAATTGGCTTGCAGCAGTCGGCCAGCCTTTTCTGAAAAAACATCCGCGTTGCGGCCTACTTCGTGAATCGGCCAACTCACTCGAGAATCCGGCTCCACGTAGGTGCCGTCAGTGCTGAGTACGCCGCTGCTATAGGTCATATGGTGGAAAATGTAGCGGCCACCCACGGTGTTGCTACCCAAATCAGCAGGTACATCATTGAACTCCCGCACTTCGATGGACTTCACATACCGATCCTCGGTCAGTCCGGTCGGAACCAGGCCAATATCACCCCACCAGTCAGGACCGATGGCAGGACGTGTTACATCAGGGCCAGTTAAGATCAGGTCTGGCTCGCCCACTGTCCATGCATCGCTGTCATTGAAAACCAAAGGGGCTGGCTCATTGTCAGGATTGCCGCGCTGTGCACCGTTCTGAGCCCAGGCCTGGATCATCGCCAGGTCCCTGTCAGACAGGGAATAGTCACTCTCGAAGCCATCGATACCGATGTCTTTCTCGACATACCAGGGAGGCATGGCGCCCATACGGTCACGAATAGCCGTGCGATACATGATCACCGGTGCCCATGGCCGAACTTCCTCGTAAGACATGAAAGACATGGGAGCACCACCACCGGGTCGGTGGCACTGGATGCAGCTACGCTGCAAGATCGGCGCGATATGGTCCGCATAAGTCACATCGGTCGGCTGAATGTCCCAGTTCGCCACATCGTAGTAATGGGGCTGGTGATTGGCCACGCTGGCATCGTGTGCCTGGGCGAATACTACGACCGGAGCGAACAGAACAGGGAGAAATAGAAAGGCGAGAAAGTTTCTGGCTCTCATTGCAGGGATCCTCGTTAGTCTTCTCAAGTTGCAAACTTATTATTACACCAGTCTAAATGAATACAACGAGTTACGATGTCACTGGTAACACCTTGCGTTCATTTCAGCTGGATTTTTTCTGGACTCAGGATAAAGTGACTGATTCAAATTGTCCACCAGTTTGGGCTGCTTAGAGCCGTTTCCAGAACCCGCTGAAAGCCACCGCAAAGCT
>DMJN01000106.1:0-14098 GCA_003451715.1 Gammaproteobacteria bacterium
TCTACTGAAAATCCTTCGCGGTGGTTCGAACTCCAACGCGCATCTATCAAAAACATCGCATGTGAATTCTCGGTTACTGAGAATCTTTAACTATCGCTCCCCTGGGCACCATCTTCTTCCCTACGCTTCGATTTTTCCTTTGACTGGATCTATTGAAGTACTTCGCATATTACTGAGTTAGCTCAGATAGACTCATACTGTTCACCTGCTCGATTATCTTGGCATAGGCTCTTGTTGTAGCAGCAAGACTGGCCGCAGGAATTGCTTCAGTTGTTTCAATATTGGTATGCAGTAAAACTCCCGCATGCATCAACACAATTGAGGGTACAAGATCGGCTATCGTTCTAATTTCCCCCACAGGTCCACCTGTCTCTGCCCATCGGGGAATACCAAATTCATCAAAGGTCTGTAGTGTTATTTCTGCTAGTTTGTTTGAGCCATTTATTTGCCAGGAAAAAGGCCCTATTGCGTTAGTGGTGCAGAGATCATCACCGAAGCGATCAACCAGCGCATGGGCGGTATGTTCTGCATTTATTAACAGCACAGCATTATCGAGAATCGATTCTCGATTCTCATAAAGCCAACTAAAGCCTGTTCTCGCGATATTGTGGTGTCCTGGAGTGCCAATAATTTCTACTGTTCGCTTCCTATCTGCTTTTGGAATCTGGGCAAAGTAACGCATTAATTCCAGAGCGGTGGCTACTCCGGAAGCATTATCGGCGGCACCTTCAAAATACGCATCGCGATGGGCTACGATAACAATCTTCTCGACATCGGGCGATGCGGCAAGTACTTCGCCGCGCACACTGGAGGTGCTTAAACCGTCCACATAATCAACTTCAAACTGCACATCGATTTCAACTGGTTCATTCGTCGCAGCTTCGGTGAGCACGCGTTGTAGAATTGCCCCATCATCCGATCCAATGGAAAAAGTTGGCACTGATGTTCCTACATCGTAGAACGCGGTCTGCAAATTACCTGGCAATTCGAGCACTATAAATATTGCCGCCGCTCCCAGTTGCTCCGCTCTTTGTAGAGCACCAATTCTGCGCACCGAATTGAATACGGTGCTACTGGTTGCAATTGAGTGCAGAACAACCGCTTTGCCACTTACATCCCTTCCCTGGAAATCAGTAGCCATGCCCAAGCCAACATCGATCAATTCAAGTTTTGCACCCGCTGAAGAAGTGCCAACCGAACCATAAGCTGGCCACGCAGAGGTCAACTCTGCGGTTTTGCCATCACTCTCAACAGTTAGCTGCCAGCTTTGAGGAAGCCATTGAGTTGGCAAGGGTATAGAATCAAGTCGTACGTTTTCTACGCCTGACTGGCGAAGCTGATCCATCATCCAGTCTGCGGTCTCTCGATCAGCGCTAGTGCCAATAATTCGCCCCCAGAACTGATTGCCCGCTTGTCTATAACGTTGTGCAATTTCAGCCTGTTGTTCAACGAGATGTTTCATGCGATCGCCGTCGATTGAAGCGTAGGCTTCATTGCCTGGGCTGCTTAATTGGAGGTAGGACAAATCCGAAGTAAATTCCAGACCGTCGGTTTGTTCAGAAGGTGCAATACAGGCAGAAGGCATTGCTGTTCTTGGGTCTATTGAATTTGTTTGTGCAGTTGCGATGGGCACATACAAGCAAAACCAGCCGATCAGCAGATAGATTGGATTCAATCGAGGCTTCATAGTTACTCCCCTTTTTCTATTTGAATTGCGCTTTGAGACGTTTTGCTCAATGGAAATAATGGGGACAGATTTACTTTTAGACAAAAAATCGTAGTTCGCATAGATTCTATAGCACACTTTTTAGCACACTTGGATTTGATGTATACAACTTATTGATTTAATTAACGAATCGGTCACACGGTTTACTGAAAATCCTTCGCAGTGGTTCAATGAAAACCTCTCCCTATTCAATAATATGAACAACCGACCAGCTTCAATGATTCACCTATTATCGCTCCCCTAGGCACCATCTCCCAATGGCCCACCCCAAAACTACTGTATTTATACTCTGACCCCTCAATTAAACGAATGGATAAAGCAATAACTCACAACTAAACCGCAGTTAAGTTGTGGATACCACCTACTCCCCCTGAAGACTTGCAAGAAAATGATCGAGCCCGGCCTGCGACACTTCCATATCCTGCTGAGGTGTGCCGGAACTAGCCCCGATGCCGCCAATACATACACCGTCGACCATTACTGGCAATCCACCTCCAACTGTACTGATGCGCCCGCCGGCTTCGGTATGAATACCGAAGGCGAGATTTCCCGGAGTGTTAACCGCGTTGTACTCATGAGTCGCTTTGCGTGCCGCACCGGAGGTATAAGCCTTATCCTGTGCCACCAGAATACTGTGTGCCTTACCACCGTCCATGCGTTCGAATGCGATGAGGTTGCCGGAGTCGTCGGCGACAGCGATGCACATGGGTATTTCAATTTCATTAGCCTTTCTGCGGGCTCCCTCAATCAGAATACAGGCGTCATCGATACTGAGTCTCTTCACCGTAATCATTGTTACTAGCTCCTCTTCAACAAAATCAGAACAGTTTACTCAATTCGAAATGGTATAGACAATTAGAAAGTGGTCAAAAAGGGGTCAGAGTAAAAATACAGTACTGCATTTTTACTCTGACCCCCTTTTTAAGCCCCATTTACTAATTTATCAGCGCGCAAATCTATTCTGTATTGCTTCTAGAACAGACTGCCAGTGAAACGCATAAGGAGTCGGGATATTCGGCGTATTGCTTTGCGCAGCTATAATAAGATTTGAAGCAGGGTCTATAAAAATTCTTTGTCCGTATACACCCTGTGCGCCATACTGACCGTCTCCGTATAGCCACCACAAATAGCCATAGGCTCCAAGAGCTTGCGATGGTTCGGTTGATTCTTGCATCCAACTTTCTGGCAAGACCTCAGTACCATCAGCCAATACGCCGCCATTCATGGCGAATAAGCCTATTCGAGCATAGTCGCGTAAAGTTGCACTAATACAACAACCGCCCAATTCGCTGCCATCTTCGCTATCAAGCATCCAGTTTGCACCTTCACCCATACCAAAGGGTTTCCAGATCTTTCTGTTCAGGTAGGTTGAAGCATTGTTGCCGATAGCAGAGCGTAAAATTTCACCAACAAGATTTGTTTCACCTGTGTTGTAATTGAATACCTCACCCGGGGTTAGATTATCCACTTCGAGCTTTCCGAGGTAGTTCACCAATTCTATTCCGTTGATTCCACCTGCCAGGGCTACATCCGAATTAGGATCACCATAGTTTTCATTCCATGCGACACCGGAAGCCATATTCAAAACATTCTTAATAGTTGCATTCGCGTACGCTGTGCCTCGCAATCTAGGCAAATAGTTCATTACAGGCTCATCTACGCTCTCAATATAACCATCTTTGATAGCCGCACCGATTAGCATGGAAGTCACTGATTTGGTGACAGAGAATGAAATCCATACATCGTCTTTGTTACGTCCGTGATTATAGTTCTCAAAGAGAATGTTATTGTCCTGAATAACTATAAGTCCGATTTGGGCTTCCATTGATAAGAAGTCAGAAACCGTAAACTCTTCACCATCTACTTCATAAGTTAACTTAGCGACATCGATCGGTGTATTTCCAAATTCTAATAGCTCCTCGCCTGTTTTAAGGGCCCGCGTAGGATATATTTCGGCAATGTTGCTAAAGCCAGTGAGGCGTTGTTCGGCATTCCAGAACAAGAGACCATCTGCCGCGGGCCTGTCTTGGAATTGTTGTTTCAAATCGTTAAGCATTGCGTTTTCAGCAGTGCTTAGTGATTCAGCTGACCAAGCTGAATTGGCCGCAATCGCGATACACAATGAAAGGAGAACACCAGACATTTTTTTATGGGAGATTGCGGTCATCTATTTTTCCTAAGTAGGTAAGTAGAGGTAAGTAGGGGGCACTAATAAAATAGTAGGATAAGTGAAGACTCTACCATCAACATTCATTCAAGCACAAATTCACCAAATCCGTATTTATTTGTTATCTTATTAGTGTCCCCTATATCAAAGCTCCTCTGCTAGACATCGTCAAAGTTAATCCCTCCGGCACCTTTTACTGACCTATGGATCTTCCAGCCTCCGGCCCGGGCAGCCAGACCCATTTACCGTAGTCACTCTGAGTAGAGTAGCCCCCCGATTAACGAATGCGTCAATGTCGGAGCAGCGCACGGCGGTGAAGCGCAGGTCTAGCTCGTCGTCCGCTCCAATGTTCTGGTTAAGTAGTAAAGGTTGCACATCAGAGAGCGACCAGTTCCGCGCCAGGCTTAGTTCTTTAAGTTGATTGAGCCCGGCGAGAGCGCTCACGTCAGTGATGTGGTTGTTCTCGAGGCGCAGTACTTCCAATGCGTGTAATCGCCTAAGTGGGGAGATGTCTTCAATAGTGTTGTCGCTGAGAAACAAATGCTCCATTTCGATCATATCCCCAAGGGCGCTGATGTCGGAAATTGCATTGTTATTCAGACTGAGTTGCTGCATTTCACTCATGCCACTTAAGGGACTGATGTCTTCTATCTGGTTGCCGTGGGCCCATAACAAAACCAGATTATTCATGCCAGCAAGCGCGCTGATGTCTTCAATCTGATTATCATATAGCCGCAAATGGATGAGCTTGGTGAGATTGGCAAGGGGGCTGATATCAGAAATGGCATTGAGATGAATCCGTAGCAAACGCATTTCCGTGAGCCCGGCAAGCGGGCTGATGTCGGTGATGCCATTAAACACTAGGTCGGGGTCGCGCCCGTCATCCATATCGAGCCAATACTGAAGTTGGTTCGGATACAGACCGTGCACATGCAATTGACGAAGTTTTGTGAGTCCTGCCAATGGACTAATATCAGAGATTGGGTTTTCACTGATAATGAGCTGCTCGAGATTGACCAGCCCGCTTATAGGTTCGATGTCACTGATCCAGTTAGAGTGCAGATTCAGATTGGTTAGATTCGTCAGGTAACGAATCGGGCTAATGTCGGTAATAAGCCGGTCCATCAGTATGATTGCGGTTAGACCGGTGAGATTCTGAATGCCATCCAGGCTCTCGAATGCTTGTGCGGATGGTGGTCTTGCTGGTCTTAAGGTGCCGCCATAAACCACGCGTTCGCTAGTAGCGCTAACAGCAAGCCGCTCTAGCTCGGCCGCTTGCCGGCAACTGAGTGGCGCCTGCACATCCAATCCCAACGCGTTATTAACCACTTCGGCCAGGTCTGGATCTGCGAAGGTGACGATCGCATCCGCCGGAAAATCCCGGCAATGATCCGTGGGAGACAGAGTGGTTTGTGCATGAGCGTTAATAAAGGGGGAACACAGCAATACCAGAGTAATCAGAGTTAGCAAGTAGGGGCGAGTATGCATGGGGTCTCCATTTTGATTGTAGGGTTTCAATAACTCAATAAATGGGGTCAGAGTGGGCTGTCATCTTTGATTTGTGTTGCGACTCCTGCCGCTGCCAGTTTTAGTACTCGTCTGCGTTTCATCTCTTGTCTCTCCTCTTTTCTCTTCTGCCCGTAACATCCTATTCTGTCGTTTTCGAAATCACATCTACACTAGTCTCTGGATTAGCGTCATCACCCGGGTCATGAAAGAACCCTGCTACTACGCTTACTGATACAGCTGGGCTGGTTTCGGCTATACATGCGATGACATGATTATCCGGGTCATCATCACCGAGGGAGAGCGGGTGCACGCGGTCGCCGTTTTCAAGAAGGATCGACATCGCCGTTCGCTGGGCCTCGGCAAGATCAGCGCCCCGAGGTCCCGTAATCCCGCCTTCCCAGGTTAGCAGTGCCGCTTGTGCAGTTTCTTCTGGGCATTCCCCTTCGAGCCCTGACACGGTGGGTGCAAGGCGTTCGGCAAATACGAGACTGGGCCCGGATGCAAGGGCTGTCACCTTCTCACCTCTCAAGCCGAACAGTGAATTTCCTTCGATATCTTCGAGTTGCTCTACAATTTCAATGCTGATCGGTAGTGAATCTTCAGGGCTAAAAGGTCCAATAAGAAGGACAGTGCGCTGTTCGAGCGACTCAATTGCCGGTCGAAGCGTTGCACACAGAGGAGTGACAAACTCTCCAGAACTGGTTTCAACCGCAAAGGCAGTTGGAGAAACTGATGCACTATTTATCTGGACCGAAAAGGTAACGGGCATTCCATCCTGATCGCTAACAGGCGCCATTCCACATAAGGCAGTGGCTCGTGGCGGTATGGGATCGAGTCCATGATAGAAAGATAGAATGCGCGCATTGCTCTCGATCTCTTGCGCAATGGCAGCAATGGGCAAGCAGAGCAGGATTATTGTTGTTAGTAGTTTCATTTCAAGACCAAATCATTCGTTTCGCTTAAAAAGCTAACTCTCACTCTTTCTTTTCGCTTAATCCCAACAATCTGGTGTAGTCACTATACTTCAAGCTTTCGATTTATTAATTGAACCCGCCTCTGAAAATAGCGCGCTCACGATTGTAACCCTCAGGCATTGGCAACACATCGTTAGCCTCTTCCCAGGATTCATAATCTGACAGCATTTCTGCGAACAGTTCAGGCATTTCATAAATGAGGTCGGTCGTCTCGCCTGGATCTTCCTTGATATCATACAAATGCCACTCGGTCTCATTCTGTTCGAATCGATTGATCACGATTTTGTAGTCGCCTTTAAATAGTACGCTACTACCCCCTAGCTCGTAGCCAATGGGTTCGGAGGGGGAATGAATCTGTTCTGTAGTTCCCGCCAGATAATCAGCGAAACTCGAACCGACTATGGGCTCAACCACCTCACCATTGAAGTTACCTTCGTGATCACTGATACCAACCAGGCCTAGAATAGTGGGAGCAATATCTGTTACGAAGGTGAATTCATCGCTTAGCTCACTTCGTTGAGAAATTCCCGGCCCTGACATCACCAGGGGCACCCGCAGGCCTCCTTCATTGGCGTGAAACTTGTAGTAGGGCAAAGGTGAAGCAGCGATCGTGGCATTGCTTGGGCCAATCGCTACCCAGGAGCCTTTCTCCCCCAGGGTTTCATAGTCTGTGCGGTATCCCACCCGCTCAAACCAGCCATTGAGCGCAGAATTTCCGTTGGAATCCAACAAGGGTGAACTTGCCGCTCCGTTGTCGGAAGTGAATATGAAGATCGTGTTGTCATACTCATCGATACTTTCCAGGTAGGACATCAAGCGCCCAATATGCGTGTCCATTGCGTCCACCATACCGGCATAGACTTCCATACGACGAGTGTCATAACGTTTCTGCTCATCTGTCATCCCGTCCCAGTCCAGAGTACCAGGAGTCACTGCCGTCTGAGTTCCAGCGGGAATAACACCAGCGGCTATAGCCGCCTGCCGCCGCTTCTCGCGCAGAACAGTCCAACCCTCATCGTAGACACCGGCATACTTATCTGAATACTTTTTTGGCGCTTGCACTGGTATATGTACAGCCTGGAAAGGAATGTAGGCAAAGAAAGGTTGATCGCTGTTCTCATTCGAAGCGATAAACTCGATAGTCTTGTCGATAAAGTATTCCGATGAGTAGAAATCATCGGGCAAAGTATGGGGCGCTCCATCTGCATACCAGTTAACTTGATCGTAGATAGGGAGATAAGTGCGTTGCTCCCAGTTATCTGCACCCGTGTCGGCCATGGCTATGGTGCGATCGAAACCGCGTGCCGACGGTAACAGAGACGGTGTATGTCCCAGATGCCATTTACCGGTCATATAGGTGTGGTAGCCATTCACTTGCAATAGACTGGCAAGAGTGACGACGTTGTCGCTAAGAACACCCTGATAGTGGTCGTAAGCTATTTGTTCAGGCGGAATCGATTCCGGGATATTTGGAACGCCGTTGCGGTGGCTATCCACGCCAGTCAATAGCATCGTGCGAGCTGGCGCGCAATTAGCCGCCGTATGATAGTTAGTAAACGACAAACCTTCCGCAGCGAGTTGTGCGATATTCGGTGTCCTGATTTCGCTTCCGAAGGACGAAATATCGGCATAACCAAGATCATCTGCAAGAATCAGGACGACGTTGGGCCGACTGCCCGTTTGTGCCTGGGCCACGCCAAGCATCACAAACCAGGCAAAAAACACGCCAACCAAATTTCGTTTAGACAACGATTCCATCGTCCCCCCTACAATTTTAGTGAAAAATGGAACACATTCACCTTTTAAAACGTACAACAAAAAGCAGCTCTTCATCAGTAATTGTGTTCAAGCCTCTACTCCAAAACTTCATCCGACTCATAGCTTGAAGACCTAAAAAAGCCTTACAACTTAAGTGACTCCTCACGCCACATTCGTCTGCTATGCTATTTTGGTTCAGTATCCCCTGGTCCTTTTTTTGAGGATGAAACCAGATAGGATCAGTGCTTCCTTTAAGTAGACTTTTTGGCTACTAAGTTCAAGTCTCCTTGCGGTGTAGATAGACTGCCGTTAAGCGTATTGCCTCCCAGTTTGAAAGACATTTGGATAGCTCCTTGCCGCGTTTGAATGGAGTACGTAAGGGTGTCTCCGACAAAGCTAACATCAGACAACGCTTGAGTATTTCGTGGACCCTGCCAGGTTCCGCCCAGCTCACCTCCGTTTTCAGTTATTGTGAGGTTGATGGTGGCAGCCTGCCCCTGGCGATTTAGATCCATTTCCCACTTTCCCACTTTCCCACAACAGCGGAATTGTCAGCCACGAATACGCTACTATTTAAAAGTAGGGACAATAAGGCAATAAAACAATGAGTTCTCTTCATGCGGTGTCTCCTCCAAGAAATTGAAGTCATCAACTTATACACATAAGCCAATAATATCCATCGCTGAAGCACACTTCTTGGCACACTCTGCTTTCGAGCCTGTAGCACATTGATATTAAAAAGGAATCGGTCGCTCCCTCTACTGGAAATTCTTCGCGGTGGTTCGAAAAACCGCGCTCCTATTTTGCTGCCGCAAACCACGACAGCTACTGAGCAATTCTGAATATCGGTCCCCTGGGCTCCATCCTGATTCGGCCTACGCATTTCACACCCTTAAGTTGTCAGTGCCCCCTGGTTTCCCCAACAATCCTCGCAATTAGCCCACTCCAAGTTGATATAGGTCAAGTTCTTTAGTCTGTGCTTGGAATAAAGTATATGTTGTGGAGGTGTGGCTTCAAAATGAGGCTATAACTGAAACAGACAGCTATTCAGACATTTTTTGTAAATTGAACCCAATCCTATCTGGGGAGTGAATTATGCGTAAACTGATAATTGGATTACTTACAGTCTGCTTGCCTTCGATCACAAGCGCTGCCGAGAGAGTGGGTGACTTTACCCTGCTCGACCATAACGGTGATGCTCATTCAATGAGCTGGTACGACGACCTCGATGCCGTGGTGTTTCTGACACAAGCCAATCGCTGCGATGCGACGCGGGAGGCGGCATCAGCATTCGATACAGTTCGTACTCGCTATGCAGACGCCAATTTCCAATTCATGATGCTAAATGCGGAAGGCAGTCGTGATCGCGACGCAGTGTCAGCAGCGGCCGCTGAGTATGGCACAGACCTGCCCATCTTAATGGACGATTCACAGACCATCTCCCAGGCCATGGAAATCAATCAGGCTGGCGAAGTGATCGTCTACGATCCGAAATCGTTCAGCATCAAATACCGGGGCCCGGTTGAAAACTACCTCACTGCCGCGCTCGACCAGATTGCGGCTGGTGATGAAGTCTCCAATCCAGAGGTTTTGGTCAGTGGATGTGAAATTGCCTATGAGATGACGAACGAGGCATCCATTTCCTACGCTGACGAAGTTGCGCCGATTCTTGCCGACAACTGCGCAAGCTGCCATCGCGAGAATGGTATTGCACCGTTTGCCATGAACAGTCATCAATCCGTACAAGGCTGGTCGCCGATGATTAGAGAAGTCGTGATGACGCGGCGCATGCCTCCCGGTCAGATCGATCCCCATGTCGGAGAATTCGATGGCGCTCCCGGATTGACCAATCTTGAAGTCCAGAAGCTAATAAATTGGATTGCTGCTGGTTCTATTAACGACTCCGCAAACGATCCACTCACCGAGTTGACCTGGCCAGATACCAAATGGCATCTGGGTGAACCGGATATGATCGTGAAAATCCCACCACAGCAGATTCCAGCCACCGGTGTGTTGGATTATCGCAATCTCGCAGTCCCCCTGACCGAATTAACCGAGTCCCGTTGGGTGCGAGGCAGTGAAGTTTCTCCCGGCGATTATGGTGTTGTTCACCATGTGATACCCACTGTGATTCCACCTTCCGGCGGAATAGCGCGTGGTGAAGGACTTAATAGTGTGCTGGCCTTGAATCCTGAAGTGCCGACGATGGCAGGTTATGCGCCGGGTTACTCGGACCGCATGGAAAAAGAGAACACCGGCGCCTTGTTGGAAGCGGGATCTACTATCGTGTTCCAAATGCACTACACCACTTCAGGCAAGGAAACAGTGGATGAAACCGAGCTCGGCATCTATTTCTATCCGGAAGGAATGATACCCGAGGAGCGAGTGTCCGGACGGCCTGCGGTGAACCCGAATATCGCCATACCGCCAGGCGCCAAGGACCATCCCATATCAGCCAGCTTAGAACTGGATAGAGACGTGTACCTGCAAAGCGTCCTGCCACACATGCATTTTCGGGGCAAACGTGTGAAGTACAGCGCCCGGTTCCCGGATGGCACGGAGCAGCTTCTATTCAACAACCCCAGCTACGACTTCAACTGGCAGCTGACCTACCATTTTGAAGATCCGGTGTTCTTGCCAGCCGGGACCACTATTGTGGTTGACGGAGGATTCGACAATTCGGCTCAGAACCCATTCAATCCGGATCCGTCCATAAACGTGTATGGCGGTGAACAGAGTTGGGAGGAGATGTTCTTCGGATTCATGACCTGGAAGGACGCTGATCAAAGTCAGTGGACTACTCAGGATTAAGCTCGAAGACATTTCGATCAAGCTGACAGTTTTTAACTGAAAGCAAAAGGGCTTGGTCTGGCGACCAAGCCCTTTTTTAGTAGCCGAAAGATAGGGACACTAATAACTCGAAACCGCGAGTTATTAGTGTCTCTACTTCTTTAGTTACAGGCTGAGAACAATTCGGTTCTGACTTCCACACCCTTTTCAGCCAGGCTTTCCTGATCTTCACAGCTTACTAACGTGTGGCGTAATTCGACAATGTCTCCGCTGCCGATGCCAGGATTTTCAAGC
Organism: Gammaproteobacteria bacterium; assembly: GCA_003451715.1. Lineage (GTDB taxonomy): Bacteria > Pseudomonadota > Gammaproteobacteria > Pseudomonadales > Pseudohongiellaceae > UBA9145. Next base: position 11,219 of record DMJN01000106.1, read on the forward strand.
AGGGCACGAACATCTGCAAGATCCGGATTATAACGCAGATCGACGCGAGCTAGATTTGGCAAACCAGCAAGAGGACTGATGTCCGTGATTGAGTTACCTGTGAGCTCAAGGTTTTGCAATGCTGTTAGACCTCGTATAGGGCCAAGATTGGTAAACAGATTCGTAGCCAGACGAAGCTCAATCAAACTAGTCATATTCCTTAAAGGGGACAGGTCACTTATTTCCTGAGTATGCAAATTTAAATCTTCGAGTTTAGTTAACTTTGCCAACGCACTAATATCGGTAATGGCATTTGTAAAAAGAATTCCGGTCGCCCCTCTATAGGATCTCGAGGTTTGTCCTCCAATGAAATCCCCATGACGATGCAATCTAAGCACCCGCAATTCCGTGAGCTCACTTAATGGACTGAGATCCGAAAGTGGATTTTCACTGAGAAACAAACTTGTCAGCTTAGTCATGCCAGCAAGCGGGCCTAGATCACTAATCCAATTGGTGTGAAGATTTAGCGTAACCAGATCGGTAAGACTGACAAGAGGACTGATATCCCTCAGGCCTCTGTTATTTATTGATAAGCCAGTCAGGCCGGTAAGATTTTGAATCCCGGACAAGTCATGAAATTCATGATCCGGATCTCGCCATTCCGGAGATCCCGAGACATAACGTGTTACGCCCGGCCCCGATGCATTCAATGTGGTTAATCCGGAAGCTAGCTCACATGTGAGTGCAGTATCAGATCCAATCAATAGCGCATCACGGACTACAGATTCCAGTACAGCATCAGCAAAACTTATAACTGCCTGTGAATTGTTGCCACAGGAGTCACTAGGTGATAATTGTTGTTGCGCACTAGTTACTCCTGTATTTAAAGCGCTCACAATCAAGATCAAGCAAAGGGAGATTTTTGAAGCTAGTTTCATTTGTGTATTCATAAATTAAACCCCAACTTGGTTTACGATTTACTGGCGATAGGGCAGGAAGCTTTAGTCTCGCCCCCGACATAACAAAAAATGGTCAGATTTAGTCTTGAAGTTAAACCATTTCCTATTTGCCTTTTTCTTGAGTCCTAATCCAAAAAATAAGTCATTTTCTATTTACGGTTTTTATTGTCCAATCCGGAAATAGATCTATCCCTACTATCCAAAATTGACAAAATGATAAGGCTATTCAAACGCAACCGCAGCAATTATTCTAGGAACCAACTAACAAGATAGCTTGCCAACTCCTCTCCCTTATCTTCCTGTAGAAAGTGTCCAGCACTCTGAATCGTGGTGTGGTTCTGACCAGAAGCGCCCGCTATCGCTTGCTGAAAGCGCTGGTCTCCGCCGTTCGTTATAGGGTCGCTGTCAGAGAATGTGGTGAGAAACGGTTTCTGCCAGTTTTGCAACACAGCCCATGCTGCACGATTTGTCGCGATCTGGCTTTGAACCAGTGTTGGCATTACTCTGGCACCCGCCATGTAGCGAGAATCAGGAAACGGCGCAGCATAGGCGGCAAGCACTTCTGGCGCCAGCGTACTGACAGTGCCCCACTGTACTACAAAGCTCGCATCCAGCACAGGCACTTCCTGACTGTAACGCAACCATTGAAGAAAGCCACTACCCGGTTCCAGTCTTGCGTCTGAATTGGGTGAGGCAAATTGGGTACCAATTATGATGCCATCTTCACCCGGACCCACTGGGAAGCCTGTATTACCTATGGCGACCCGGAGGAATCGCTCTGGATTTTCCGCAACTACCCGCAATCCAACCAGGCCTCCCCAATCCTGAAAGAAGGCAGACATGTCATTCAGGTCTAATTCGGAAACGAGCTGGTTGATGATGTCCACCTGACCCTGATAGCTGTAGGTTGCTCGGTTGGCGGGTTTATCGGATTTACCAAATCCCAGTAAATCGGGAACTACGGTGCGGTAGCCTGCATCGACGAATACGGGGATCATCTTTCTATATAAGTAAGACCAGCTAGGTTCACCATGGAGAAGCAATACGACTGGCCCATTGACAGGACCTTCGTCCAGATAATGGATTCGATAGCCATCGATGTACTGGTAATTGGCTTCGAAATCAAAACCTGGCAGGTCGTCGAATCGGGCATCGGGAGTTCTAAAAACGCCCGGTTTTATCTCGTCCCCCTCGCTGGGCTGAAATGAAAAAATAAGTGCCGCAATGATTGAAACTGTTCCAATCGTTTTCAAGTAACGCTCCTGGATCGAATTCTTTAGCTATGGGATTAGAGCAAAATACAGCACTTCAAATGAGGATAAAAGCGGGAAAAATAAATGGGGTCAGAGCAAAAATACAGTGGTTTCAGGCTACTTTTACTTGGGATCTATAACACACTTCTTGGCACACACTGGTTATATAGTTCTAACTCATTGATTCAATTGATAAATCAGTCACAGGGTCTACTGAAAATCCTCCGCGTGGTTCGAACCCCAACCTGCTCCTTTCAATATCTCGGCCGACTAATTCTCAATATGGACAACCTTATCGCTATCGATCCCCAGGACACCATCCCTTATCCTAAACTTTCTAGCCGCCCCTTTTCGAATAGGAAAACATGGTCTATCCCTACTAATTTTGGGTGATTTGGAGGTTTACTGGAGACTTCCGAAGCAAGCAAGAAGACTATTCCTGATAAGGGAGGCGTGGACATTAGTTGAGGTAGCTCTTATTCTTCTTATACCCGAACTGGTGTAAGCACAAAGCGCACGAGTGACACTAATATGACTTCCCCAGAACAATTCTCTCGCGAAAATCTGAATCAGTTTCAAATCTTTCGCAATGTGTTGATGGATCCGATCTGGGAATTATTGCGGCAGTGCGAAGTACGCAATCTCAGCGAAGGCGAGGTGTTGCTTGAGAAGGATCAGTCCAATCGCAC
>DMJN01000106.1:14343-28396 GCA_003451715.1 Gammaproteobacteria bacterium
CGATCTGGGAATTATTGCGGCAGTGCGAAGTACGCAATCTCAGCGAAGGCGAGGTGTTGCTTGAGAAGGATCAGTCCAATCGCACTATGTTTTTGGTTCTGGGCGGTACGTTAAAGGTCTATCTCGACGACGAACATCAACGGGAAGCGGCCAAATTGGGGCAGGGGCAAACCGTCGGTGAACTCTCGGTTATCGATGGTAGTGCCGCTTCCGCCCACGTCGTTTCTGCCGGCAAAACGTCGCTATTGTGCGTGGACGAGAAGACTTTCTGGCGTCTAACGCGCGCATCCCATGGTTTCTGTACAAATCTGTTAATGTTACTTTCTCTGCGCATGCGCTCCAGTAATATCTCTCTGGAAGAGAGTGAGAATCTGCAAGGGAAGTTTGAGCAGCAAGCGCTGACCGATGGCTTAACCGGTGTCTACAATCGCCGCTGGCTGGACCAGATGTTACCGTGACTCCTGCAGCGCAGCGAACAGGATGACCTGCCTTTCTGTGTGCTCATGATCGACATCGATCACTTTAAGAAATTTAATGACAATTACGGCCACGCAGTAGGTGATGACGCACTATGTATCGTCGCCGAAACCCTAGTTAAGAGTGTACGGCCAAATGATCTGGTCGTAAGGTACGGCGGTGAAGAATTTTGCGTGCTCTTACCTGAAACTGATTTGCAAAGTGGCACCGGCGCCGGCGAACGCTTACGCAAGGCTATGCACAGTACTGAGCTATGTGACAGCAGCGGCAAGCCTATACCAGGTATTACCATATCAGCTGGACTCGCCGAACGGCGTGCTGGTGAGAATGCTGATGACATGTTGAAGCGGGCCGATCAGGCACTATATATGGCTAAGACACAGGGTCGCGACCGTCTGGAGACTAGCACTTGATTTGGGATTGGCTCTCACTAAAACGAAACAAATCAAATGGAAATTCTTTTAACTTTATACAATGAAATAATAGGTTTTCTGCGAATTTCCCAAGTTTGGGAAATTCTAAAGACAGGTGATTACAGTTCCTTCACGACTTATGACGGTATCCGTGCCTTTATTATCCCCATTATCCCCCTACTTCTTATTTTTGAGTCGATCTTGGGCCTGATTTACAAAAAGGCCGATGCCAAAGTCTACAAGGTTACTTTTCTGATCTATGTTTTCAATCGATTTATCGGAAGATTTTTTGCTTTAGGCATGGTAGTTATTTATATCGGCGTGTTCCAAAAATATGCACCCTTTCAAACAAAAATGACTTGGTATTGGTTCATCTACGGTTACATTGTTTGGGAGTTCGGGCATTTCATCCACCACTACCTCGGACATAAGGTGCGTCTATTCTGGTGTCTCCATTCTACTCATCATGCACCTGAAAACATGAACCTATCGGTTAATTACGCTCACTTTGTCTTAGAGGCGCCTTATGCCGATACTATTCGCACAACAGTGTGCATTTTGTTGGGCGTACAGCCAGAAATGTTATTCGTCATCATGTTTATTGATGGAACCTACGGAGCTTTCATCCACGTGGGAGAAAATATTATAAAAGATGCCAGGTTCGGATTTCTGAACAAGATTATGCTGACCCCATCGCACCATAGAGTCCACCACGCTCGAAATCCGTTATATATAGATACCAACTATTGTAATCTACTCAATATATGGGATAGAGCATTCAAAACCTATCAGGAAGAACAAACGGAGGTGGAAATAGATTACGGAATTAACCGGAAAATGGACTCCGGAAACTTTTTCGATGTCTATTTTGGGGAATTTCTGGCCCTTGCCAAAGATATTTTCAATGCTCCGGACCTGGTCAGCAAGTTCCTCTACTTTATCATGCCCCCGGGGTGGCACCATTCCGGTGAACATAAAACAGCAACAATTGTTAGGGATGGTTACCTGGAAAATGTCGCAACCCTAGATTAGTAGCAAGGATATTGATTAGCAGTTAGTTCTTAGGCTATGGCGTTTTTGTACGCCCCCGTGCACCAACTTCCAAAACTACTGCTTATTTACTCTTATCCCAATTTCTAATTCATCCGACACGGGCATCCATCCCTATGGCCCAACTTCTACCGCCTCTACGACATCAATTGTGAATCCTTCCCTCTACCACATCAATTGTTAATCCTTCAATAACCGCAGAGATCTCACGTACAGAGCCGCTTTCTTCTACTTCCCCCCTGAACGTTATGCCAGGGATTTCCAATGGCCCGCTGCGCTGAGGGGCTAGGACATAGCGCTTTTCGTAAACACCATAGAGCACGCCGTCTATTTGCTCTTCGTATTGGTTGGGTGGATCAATTGACTGAATTACTGAGTTAGGCAATAGCAGTTCAGTAAATTGGGGATTTCTGATGCCATTTATCGTGTAAAAAAGCTGAATCGTCAGTTCAAACTGGTCGTTCACGAACACTGATTTTTTGCTGACTTCCATTTTCAGTAGTAAACCATCACTGTTCACGCTTAATTGGCGAACGGTCGCACTAGTGACTTCGATGTCTATGGGATCCGTCTGTTGATTGCCAATTGCAAGGGAAGGGATTGTTAAAGTACCTTCATTTTTAGGAACAAGGGCGATAGTGACTTCCGCCCAGGGCTGTTCAGTGCCGTTATTAGTGCGAGTCTCATTTAAGGATATGCGTTTCACATCTGGTTCAAAATCTTCGATGTGCCGCAACATGTCCGATACTTGCTGATATAAAAGATCCTCAGGTTTCGCCCCGATTGTTATAGTTACAGTTTCACCGAGGACCACCTCAACACGGTCAACACTCACAAAATATTCAACTTGTTCAGCATTCTCGGCTAGCAAATGGTTTTCCTCAGGCACAAGAATCAATTCCGGGTCTATAGCAATCTGTCCGTCATTTGCCGCATTACCCAGAGCTGAACTGCGAGGAGAAAATTGCACCGTTACTGTCAAAGCGATTATTAATACTAAGCTTGAAGCAAAAAGACTTTTGCCAACTAGCTTGGTTCTATGACCGCAAGTATCATCCAACAAATGTTTCATCCTCGACACCAACATTTTAGGGGATGAAAAAATTCCTGTTGATAGCTGGTATTGATGACTGGGTTCAGAGCCTAACTCAATCAGATTAACAATCGATTTTGCATAACTATCTGCACCTACTCCAGCCTCCAGAACTGAGTCATCGGCTACCAGTTCAGACAGGTAATGAAATCTTCTGCTAGCCAGCCAAACTAGTGGTTGAAAAAAGAATAAGGACTCAATGACCTTTATCAGCAGAATTCTAAGTGGGTCGTGGTTCTTAATGTGGCTGAGTTCATGCAACAGGGTTGTGTGAAGCTCTGATTCAGATAGCTGCTCATAGTACTTACTAGGAAACAAGATGATAGGATTTCGTATGCCGAAGCTAACTGGTGACTCTATCTCGTGAGTCAATCCTACCTGGCACGCCCCTGTGTATCCAATCTGGTCCGCTATTTGTTTGTAGACTCTGGCTCCACGTTCGTCATCGGCGTCAATGGATGTGCGTCGCAAGCTTAGTAATTGCTTCCACCCAACAGGTATTCTCACCAGGAGTATCAACGCAACCAGACTAGAGGCATAAACAAGCCAATTCCAATATTTGACGCTTGCCAACATTCCATATCCCAGGCTATTTTGCGAAATAGCCGAAATTTCTGCGTTGCTGACCGACCCTGCCGACTCGGATACACTCACTGGCTCATCAATCGCGGGGAAAGCCAATTCGCTATTCGCCACCAAATCCGCGGAATAAGGGAGGTCAAATGCCGCTGCAAGATATTGATCTGCCCTCGTTGCTGGTGTGAGATTAGCCACAAGCGTAATCATAGACAGCAGCAGCATTGCCCAAAACCACATAAACTTTCTTATGTTTGCGACTTTGTTTTTGAGCAACCGATCTGCAATCAATACAAGCGCCAGAAAGAGCGTGGATTGAATGAGAAAAATGGTAATAGCAATAGGAGTTAGAGGCAGAACACCAGTCAACCAGCTAGTCTGTACGAACTCTCGAATGATCTCCGGGTTCATTTTTTCTTACCCCTCTCGTAATCTGAAATCATTGTTTTGATTTGATCCAGCTCGCTTTTACTAACTAGTTCCCGATTTAATAGTGCGGTTACCAATCCGGTAGGCGATCCAGAGAAGGCTCGATTCAGCGCATCTCTGATAAAGTTGTATTGAAACTCATCAGCCTTAATAAGCGCGTTGTAAACGTAAGCCCTGCTCACCTGCCGACGGTTAACAAATCCCTTCTTTTTGAGAATGTTAAGCATGGTGCGAATACTGGGGAGAGCCAGAGGTCGCCCACTATCTGCCAGCTGTTGTCTCAGAAACTCCACGGAAACATCTTCGTTTTTCCAAATTATCTGCATCAATTCCAGTTCTAAGCCTGTCAGCAAGGGTGTTTCTTTCATTGAATTATAAACCTCGAGATCAAGATGCAGCGATTAAAAGCGAAAACTTTCGCTTATAAAAGCATGCTTCTCGTTTGGCGTCAATGCTAAAAGCGAAGCTTTTCGCTTTAATTTCTATTTATCTCCACAATGGCCAAGTCGTCGCAGTATCTGTGGCTAATGAAAGGCCGACTTTTATAATTGGCAAAGCTTGAATATGATGCACAAATGAACTGGAAAACAGAAACTGATGAAATTGCCCGCCGTCGAGCTTTAGCGCTTGAGCAAGGCGGAGCGGATGCTATTGCCAAACATCATGGCAAAGGGCGTTTAACCATTCGGGAACGGATCGACAAACTGCTGGATCCTGGCAGTTTTGAAGAGGTCGGTCCGGCTGCGGGCGCAGCGAATTATGACGAGAACGGTGAACTAACGGGCTTTGACCCGGCCAATTTCGTTCTCGGTTTTGGCAAGGTTGAAGGGCGAAGAATCGTTGTTGGGGGCGAGGACTTTACCATGCGGGGCGGTTCGCCCTCTCCTGCGGGCCTGCGCAAAAGCGTCTATGCTGAAGAATTGGCTGTGCAATATAAGCTGCCCCTTGTGCGCCTGCATGAAGGATCGGGTGGCAGTGTGGGTGGAACTGGCGGTAAGGGCGCGAGCTTGCCAGGGCCGGTCAATGCGCCGGCACGATTTCGCTCTGTTGCTGAGGCCATGGCGACAGTACCGGTTGCAACCGCAGCTCTTGGTGCGGTGGCGGGTCTTCCGGCCGGCCGGCTTGTTGCTGCACATTTCTCCGTTATGTCAAAGGCGACAGCACAGATATTGATTGCTGGTCCTGCAGTCGTGGAGCGGGCGATGGGGGAGAAGAAAACTAAGGAAGAGCTTGGTGGCTCGAAAGTGCATACTAAAAATGGCACGGTGGATAATGGCGCGGCGGATGAGGCAGAGTGCCTGGCTGAAATCCGGCGTTTTCTGTCTTTTATGCCGGACAATATTGAGCAACTGGCACCGGTGATCGAGTGTGATGACCCGGTGGAACGAGCCGACGAAGCCTTGCTCGACATCGTGCCCCGTGACCGACGGCAATCCTTCGATATGCGCCGCGTCATTCAGTCGGTGGTTGATCAAAGCAGCTTCTTCGAAATGGGCGCTGGCTATGGCCGCTCCCAGATTACCGGGCTCGCTCGCTTGAATGGGCAACCGGTGGGTGTCTGGGCGAATAATTGTAAGTTTCTTGCCGGCTCGATGACTACGGACGGGGCACATAAGGCGCGCCGCTTCATGGAACTCTGTGAAACCTTCAGCCTACCTATCATCAGCCTGGTGGATGAGCCCGGTTTCATGATTGGCAGCCAGGCCGAACGTGAGGCGACCATCAGACACGGCACATCGGCGGTTCTCACTGCGGCGATGACGACTGTGCCCTGGGCTTCTGTGATGATCCGGCGTTCCTTTGGTGTTGCACAGGCTGCACATTATGGACCAGAGGGATTCGTACTTGCCTGGCCATCGGCAGAAAGCGGGCCCCTGCCAGTAGAAGGAGGCGTTGCGGTCGCTTTCCAAAGAGAAATCGCCGCAGCACCTGATCCAGAAGCACGGCGGCGGGAGTTGGAAGAGGAACTGGCTGCGCGCCAGTCTCCGTTTCCACGAGCAGAGGCTCTTGGAGTCCATGATCTAATCGATCCGCGCCAGACCAGATCAGAGCTTTGCCGTTGGGTAGACCGTATTCAGCCGCTGCTTCCAGCATTGCTCGGATCTTCACGGTTTTTCATTCGGCCATAGCAACAGTAGAGGATTATCGAGGCATGATACAGATTGAATTGGAAACCGGCGGTTCGGTTTGGAAAGTACTTACAAAACCAGGTGAGCGGGTAGAAGCCGGCGACACATTGTTCATCCTCGAAGTAATGAAAATGGAAGTGCCCTACGAGGCCCCCGTTGCTGGAGAAGTGTCAGCAGTTCATATCGCCGAGGGTGATGTGGTGGAAGAGGACCAGCTTGCTGTAGAGATTGCAGATTAAATAAATGGGATCAGAGTACAAGTACAGTAGTTTTAGCCGCGTTCATTTCATGATTCCAGAGCATACTCCTGGATCTTAAATTCACGGTACTAACGCTTGGTATCGGGAATACTATTCAGCAAAGAAGGCTAGCCTCCGGCCACGTGGCCGTGGCTCTTTGTGTTCTTCCGGTAACTGGCAAAGCCTATCCATTCGAGTAACGCTCCCATCCAGGTACTCCCATACCATTTGCTCGCCGTCCATGTAGCGCTTGACGACAACGGGGCCCCAGCCGAGAATCCGAAAATCGAGTACTCCGTCGTTCCAGAACATGCCAGCGGAAGTGCGCGGGCAATACTCCTGATCACCGATGGGGAACAGTACGGAACCCTCTGTGTCATTGGAGTTGAATCCACCGGTGCTGTTGGGGCCGGAATCGTGGATGATTCCACTGGCGGTGACGACAGTTCGTGTGCCGCATTGTTCCACTCTTTCGACATGACCGATGTTGCCTGTTCGCCCGATCCAAAGACCACGGATGTCATCAGCACCGACCGGCAGAGGTTCAGTGCACTGAGCTAGTATCGGAAGAGGGAAATGGGTGTAACCACAACCCGGTGTGTTGCCTTTCGGAATATCGACCGCCATCTTGCCACTGCCATCTAGCTCCGGCAAGTCGCAGTAATTGAGGGTGCTGCCATCGCCGGCAAGTACCGCCGGATCGATGGTGAGCGGCGGCCTTGACGAAAAGTAAACAAAACTGAATCCTCCCAACCCGATCAACACTACAGTGAGGAGTATTACAGCCGTAATTTTTATGAGTCTCTTTATCATTGATAGTTGGGGTCAGAGTAAATATACAGTAGTTTTGACACACTCAATCGATGAATCCATAGCACACTTTAATCAAATCACTCTAATCCCTTCATCTATAAACCGACAAAAGCGGGAACACGTATTAACACATAGGTAATATGATCACCCTGGGTGGTGAGATAGGCATGAGGCATTTTAGCGGGGATGTGTAGTACGTCGCCGGCAGCCACCGGGTAGGGCAATCCACCGTTGATCGTGGAACCGGGGACGTTCGATTGGCCGATCATCTCTCCGCCCACCTGAACTGTTCCCTTGCCACTCTGGATGAAAACGACATCTATAATATCGTCATGCAGCTCGGGCCAGCCGTCCCGGTTTCGCCGAAGGAATCGAATGCGGTGAGAACTGCCGCCCACGCCGTAGTCGGCGAGGGTTTCGCGGGCGGAGCCATCGGTGCGTATTCTCGTGCCAAGGGCTGCATTCCGTTGTTCTAACTCCGTGGCCCGCCATAAGCCGAAGCCTGGCGGGTCAAGCGCTGGAGCCTGTCCCTCCGGATCAGCCACTACCGTACCCCGGAATGCCGGGACTCTCACGAGGACATAGGTGATGTGCCTTCCATCATCTGGGTTGTACGCATGCGGAATCCCCGCTGGTATGCGAAGCACATCGCCGGCTCCCACTGAATATCGTGTACCACCAATAATCTCGGCCCCCAGATCGCCCCTGCGTCCTAACATTTGTCCTCCGATAAGGATAGTCCCCTGCCCACTTTGAATGTAGACGTAATCTTCAATCTCATCGTGTTGTTCCGGCAAGCCGTCGCGGTCCCGGCGGATGAACTGAAAGCGATGTGATCTGGCCGGCGTAACATAATCAGCCAGCGTCTCTCGAGAGGAACCGTCTGCACCAATTGTCCTACCGAGCTGCGCGTTTCGCTGCGCCAGTTCCAATGCGCTCCAAAGAATGAAGCTGGGTGTCTCCGTTTGAATATTCGTCGTCGATACCCCCGTTTCAGCATCGGATGGTGCAGGTTGCTGGCATGCCTGCAGCATAATCGCCACAGCGGCTAATAGTAGAAGCGTAGAAAGATTAATGCTTCCAACGGATTTGTTTGGGCGGATCATGGAGTTAGACATCATGGAGATTCCCGTGGCGTGCAAACAGGTTAAGGCACATATACTAAATGTAAGTTTATTGGTCCAGCTCTGATCAAGTTACTCTGACCTCTTTGGTTCACCCCTTTGGATCTCTGATTGGTATCAGTTTATCTGCCAGCAGCGTTACGATCAGAAGAATTAGACCCAGCAGCAGGCGTGGATCGCTCAGGTAGAGTTGCATCTCGATGGGGTAGGCTATGGTTTTGTCCAGGGCAGCAATTTTAAACTCATGCCTGCCCACGGTGTCTGGGTGGGTAATAATCTCCATAAAAGTTCGCCGGCTGCGGTAGCGCATCATTGCTGCAGTAGTCCAGTGCTGCGCTGTTTCCCAATCTTCCACACCGACCAAATCCAGGGCGTCATGAACAGCTTCACCCGCTATCACCGGGTGGGAGGCACGCCTTAATAACTGTGCATACATGTGCTCCATATAGCGTCCCATCAACTGGTCAGCGGACTCACCGGGCTCGGCTCCTTCTATATCCGGAGGATTTTCGTTGTTATCGATTATGTTAACCATCAGGAATTGGCGGCCAGTATCATTGCGCATGAATTGGGTAACATATTGTAGCCGGTCAGGTGGCATCTGTTGTACCAGTGGTTCGGAAAATTCCGCGATTTCCTGCTCCGTAAGAGGCCCACCGAAATCGGTATACCAGAAGGTGAAGAGGACATAGATCAGGGCAGGGATTAGCCATAGGATTTGACGTTTGCTCATCGTTCTCTCCAGTAAAGAATAGGGGGACACTCACAACTTAACAACTTTATTTGCCTCAATCTGGCGGATTCAGCGAATCTTAACTAGATGTGTCAGATCCCAAGGATGAGTTGCTCACATATTGCTGGTGGGTGTTATCACCTCGTTGGGCGCGAACTAGAACGTCATCATACAGTTGGTGATGATGCAGACAAATTGGATTTCCCGAGGACCTTGGGCGTGAACTTGGTTCAGAGTCAGATACACTGCCTGGCGTGGGCTGTTATCTCCAATCACAACCGCATGCTGGTTCGTGCAGATGCTCAATCGATGAACGAGCTCATGGTGCCATTGACGATTTAGCGCTTTAAGTTGTTAAGTTGTAACTGCCCCCCACATCCAATTAGCAATTTAGATGCCTACATCCAGAGCACTCCAGCCTATAGTGTCTACTAGTTGTTTCAGCTGACGCGGCCTGTAATTGCTGTTGGCCAGATAGCGCGCTTTTACACTGGGATGTACTTTTGTGGGTTTCCCCTCAATAACTAGTGGTCGATGCAGTGGGCGTTTGAATCGGTATACGTGCTTGCGGGATCTATGTGTCTTGCCCTTGCTACCATCGGTAAGGGTGCTAAGGATGTGAGGTTCAACCTTCAAGCCCGCACTCTTTGCCTCGCCCAGCATCCACGCCAGTGGCGTATCGGCCGCTATACGACCTGATCTTTTGTCGGGCGGATAAGAACCGCCCACATCCGAATGTACACCGGCGAACCAAACCTGTTTTAGATCCACGCCGGGTCGCGGCGTCCAAACAGTAGGTTCAAAGTCCTGCCGTTGCTCATCGATGGCCAGGGCATGGCGAGCGAAGCTGACATTCGAGCCCATCTTGGTGTCATAGAATTCATCGTGGCTCTCAAGTAAGCCCATCAGGCTAACGGGAATGCCTAGTGCGCCCACCGTATCCCAGACACCGACAAAGTGAACGTTTCTGGATCGATGGCAGTGCTTGTTTCTAAAACTCTGCGCCGCTGCACCGCGAGGGCGGTTCACAGCCGCGATACTCTTATAGATGTCCCAGGCCTGCGAAATCAAGTTTGCGTCGACTCGTTTTAGGATTCCGCAGTTATTGATCAGGCCACATAAGGCGCGAACGGTGTAGGCGCCGCGACTGAATCCAAAAAGATAGATATCGTCGCCATTGACATAGTTTTGCACGATATAGCGATAGCCATCGAGAACATTCTTATGGATACCGCAGCCAGTGACGCCGGCACTAACTCTGCTGTGGTAAGAGCCCAGCCCCCAGTCATAGAAAACATGCTGTTTCAAATTTGGCCCCGAGGGTTTGATGGCTCTGGCCAATTTTAAAACATTGGTTGGAAAGTCCTTCTCAATATCTTCCTCGGGTCGGTTCCAGGTGCCGTCGGCACAAATCACTATGTTTGCCTCCTGAGTTTTTCGGTCTTCTTGATAGCGACTCACGTAGAGCACGCTATTTGTTTGCTGAATGCGAGCAATTTGACTTGCAAAGCCTAATTGTATGGTGCGAATAGTGGTGTATTGTACCATTTGGCCCCTCTAAATTCGTGACTTCTAGTATTATGTCATATTTCCCATTGAACGAAAGTACAGTTATCCGATAGGAATAACGCATGAAGAGATTGGCTATAGTGCGATTCATATTGCCCTGGCTCAGCTGAGCAGCTAATGTAAATTGTAAAAGCAACATGGCAGTGAATATTTGGATTCAAGGTCGATCCAAAGCGCTGAATTAGAGCCACCACTCCAGTGTGAGCGTCCTTCTTCTTGAGCCCGGTCTAATGAGCAAGGCGAGTAGAAAGCGTACGGGTGATGATCCCAGGTACCTTGCCCATGAGTTCGGGGTAAGCGGCAAACAGGAAGTGGAGTACATATGAAGAAGTTACTAAAGTGGGTTGGCAGCATCATCGGCATCTATGTCGTCTTTGTACTAATCTTCGAGTCCGTTTATCTCGGCTACTTCCAGCCCAGTTTCGAGGAGGGCGGCATTCCCATGCTCGACATCACTACGACGGACGCTGTGGGCAATCTTACTAAACGGCGACTGGCATGGTTCGAGTCTACTGAAGGCCAGGTCTATGTTTCCGCCCACCACTGGACCTGCGGCTGGTATCACGAGTTAGTGGCCAAGCCCGAAGTCAGCGTGGAGATCGGTGGCGTTACCGCAGACTACACCGCTGCCATCGTGACGGGGAGTGAGTTCGACAGGGTAGCGACCGATTACTCCCTGCCATTCGTAGCACGGTTCCTGATGGGATTTCCACCGGAAAGAGACATCGTGCGCCTTGATCAGGTATCTAATCGATAACTGATTGGAGAAGACGCATTTGTAGCTATCGATCCTCTGAGGACCACTCTTTCAATCCAGGCCGATTAAATTGCTCCAGACCCTTTGTTTCCAATATTTCCCGTGTGAGAATCCGGGTAGCAATCCATTGAGAAACTTCTATGACAAAGGAACGAATTCTTCTCCTGGTACTGAGCGTGACCTATGTTGTTTTTCTCTCCTGGTATGACGGCTGGATGATGTCACCCCTCACACAGTCTGAAGTCGATGCCTATCTGGTTAAGCTTCCTGACGATAGCGATTTTGGTGACGTGAAAGAACGAATACGTCAGCTCGGGATTACCGATGATGGCGAAGAAATGTTCATGATGAATCTCAATATTTATGAGGGCGGTGCAAGTGAAGACCCTACGGCAAATGAAGACTATCAAACCTATGGTCGCGGGACCTTGCCACTCCTGTTAGCTCGCGCCTCGCACCCAATCTTTTTTTCGGAAGGTATCCAGACCCTGATGAGTCCGCGATATGAAGAACGCTGGCAGGAGGTTTTTCTGGTTCGATACCGGTCGCGGCGAGATTTCATCTCCATGGTCACATCAGATGCCTACCTGGAAGTCTTGCCCCACCGAACTGCTGGAATCAAATACGATGAGTTTTTTCCAACACGGGCATCATTTAACCTTTTCTCACCCCGACTTATTGTGCTCTTGGTGCTGACAGGTATTTATCTGCTGGTCAGGATTGTGATGCGACGACTACCTGATCGATAGTTGTCTAACCAACACCATTCCCTAATGAGTGAGATTCACGAAAGGAGCCTGAGTCTATATACAGCAGTTAGACTCTGACTCCTTTTTAATGAGATGTTAATCGACGAGCGTCATTCCGACGGCTTAAAAGCCAACAGCACATTTCCGGGCACCTGGCTGAACTGGCCGTAGCCTGAACCTACGAACACCATGCCAGAACCCGCAGCTATGGAATGACTTTCGATGGAACCTCCATAACCCTCTACGCCGTTGACGGTTTCGAAGTCCATCGCTGTGTCGTACTCAAATAGCAGCTCCCCAGAATCCGAATTGAAAATAAATAAACGTCCGTCAAGTCCTGCGGTGATGATGGCGCCGTCCACCGACAGGGGTGTAGCGGAAAATCCGTAGAGTCCTTCACAGCGTCTGATCCTGTCGCTGCGATGGTCACCACAATCTGACTGCACCTCAAAGAACCAGCTTGGCTCACCGGTGCCAACGAAATAGGTGTAAAGGCCGGGTCGGCTGACACCACCCATGCCGTCCGGATCGTTGATTGTCATGAAGGCACGCTCGGAGTTAGTGGCGATGCCCCAGTGGTTGCCGCCCAGCGCTGTCCCCTCACCGACGCGCTGATTCCAGACCAGTGCACCCGTGACAGGATCTAGAGCCCAGAGATCGCCGGATTTCTGGCCGGCAATCAGCAGCTCTCGGTCGCCTGTCTCTACCAGGATGGCCGGGCCGCCAAAATCGAAATCGACGGCGTTGGTATCATCTAGAATGATGCAATTAGGGCCGGCGGCGGTGCAGCCGAAATTCCACATGTCGTTTGCCAGTGCCTGGAAGACCCAGATTTCTTCGCCGGTTTCCAGATCCAGTGCAATGATTGCATCGCTGGTATTGGTAGTGGGGTGCGAAGTGTTTTCGCCAGTGGTGACGTAGACCTGACCTCGCTCGGCATCCACAGTCGGCGTGGACCAGATTGGGGCACCGGAGGGGCCGCGCTGTTTGACACCGGTGGAACTTTCCATACCCGTGTAGTCAGCCGCTGGCATGGTGTGGTATTCCCAGAGTTTTTCTCCGGTGCGTACATCCAGTGCGGTAACGGCGCCGTGATTTTCACAGCATTCATAGTTCGGGTTACCACCGGTAATGACGCCGGAACCGGAAACCGGCACGATTATCTTGTCTTCGTAAATAACAGGTGTACCGGTAAGCATTCCCTGGTTGCCGGATGCCTGGCCGCTCGCGACCCAGATCGACTCACCATTTTCCGCATTGGTGGTATGAATCATGCCACGTTGATCGCTAAACACCAGTGTACCGACGTCATCGATCACCTCGTAGGCCATTGAAGAGCGCAGGCGCGTGCCGGATTCATAGACCCATTTGGCACAACCGGTGTTGATATCGAAAGCAAAAACCCGACCGGAATCGGTGGCGGAATAAAATATCGTGGAGCCGATGATCACCGGCGCGGCACGCAAACCGGACGTTTCCGGGAAAGCGACCGCCCAGGCCAGTTCCAGCTTTGACAGATCGGCCGTGGTGAGGCCAGCCTGCGCGGCATCTAGGTGGCGCGGGTTGTTGCCATCAGCTTCCGTATAGGTAAAAGATAGCGTCTGCTCCAGGTCAACCGAGCGGTTATCCGCCGGGCACATGGTCGCAGCGATCCAGTCGTCTCCCGGAGTCTGCTGCTGAGCCAAGCCTGGCTGAGCAGCGGTCAAGCCGGTGCTTAGTAGCGCGGCCAGGGACAGGTAAGATCTAAAACTTGCTTGAAGACGAGAGTAAAAAAACATAAGTAATGCCTGCTCGGTGGATGTTAGCTGTTAGTTCCATTCCAACCAGAACCGCGTGTCTTGAGTTGCCGGTTCATTTGGAGGCTGAAATCCAGCGCCAAAAATACAATAATTACCGGCATTG
>DMJN01000108.1 GCA_003451715.1 Gammaproteobacteria bacterium
TGCGTTCGAAATCGTATTGCGGATTTTCCAGGCGCGGTACGCGCCCATTCTCCGGATCGACAATGTAAGAAGTACGAAATTCGCCCTTGACCAGTGCCAGATTGGAGCCGGGATCGACCCAGAAATTATTATAGGCCCTGACGCCGAAGTCATCGGCCCCGCCGGCAGGTATATTATTGATGCCATCGCCTTCGTCCAGGCCACCTTCAATGCCGGCGATCGGTGTGACGGCAGCAATTGCCCGGGCCTGCTCTGCCGATACGACAAGGGAGCCCACCCCTTGCGGACGCGAGAGATTGGTTAAAGAAGCGTTGGTAAAGGTGCCTTCCAGATCGGGCCGATCGGTACTTTGCGCCAGCACCGCGGATGAAGCGAGAGTCGTGCACACTAGTAAGGACCCGATTCGAGCGGCGTGTTTCGACAGGATTGTCATTGGGAAACTCCTGGATTTTTGTTCCTAGATTGCGCTATTACAACACATTGGATAAATAGAGAATACTCACGGAGTCAAATGAGACTCCGCACCAGTGGCTGGAATAGAGCCTCGTTACTAAGGACACAGCGGATAATCACAATATGAAGCCCCTATTTTGGCTATTTGATTGACCTGTCGAAGCTTAAGAAGCAGCATAAGCAGTGGTAGAGTGCTACAGTACCCGTTACAAACAGAAGAACAAATGGAGCGCTATTGTGAAAATCTATCCCTCCGCTACCGTCAGTTGTATTGCCAGCAGCCTTCTCTTCATTGCCACAGCAACGGCATTCGCACAAACCGACTATCGGATACCCAAAACGGAATACGGACATCCAGACTTACAGGGTGTCTGGAACTTTGCTTCCCATACACCGGTACAACGAGCCGAGCGCTATGGAGACCGCGAATATCTGACTGAAGAGGAGAATGAAGAAAATCGTTCTCAGTCTATTGCGGCGTTTGAGGCAAGAGCGGAATCGCACTTCGACGGTGTCGGCGGCTATAACTCATTCTGGTACGAGCGCGCAACTATCGGCTATGACTTGCGCACATCGCTTATCACCTATCCTGCCAACGGGCGTATTCCTGAATTAGTAGAGGGGGCCTACATGCAGAGGGGTGGCGTTAGCGGTGACATTCCCGGCCAACGACCAGTACGCTTTGCCGTGGGTGGAATCAGGAAAGACGGGCCGGAAGACCGTGGCCTGTCGGAGCGTTGCATCGCCGGTTTCAATGCCGGACCCCCGTTTATGCCCAGCAGTTACAATAACAATGTGCAGATCATTCAGCATCGGGATCACGTAGTGATAATGACCGAGATGATACATGACGCGCGTATCGTACGGTTAAGCACGGGTCCGGAACTCCATGACGACATCCGGCTCTGGTCTGGTGATAGCAGGGGGTATTGGGATGGCGAAACACTGGTGGTGGAATCCAGCAATTTCAATGGCATGACCCAGAGTTTTCTCGGTTCTCCCTATGGCGATTCCTACGACAAATTACTCACCGAGCGGTTTACTCGAGTCAACGCCGCCACTATCGAGTACGAATTTACCGTCGATGAACCAGGCACCTTTACCGACAAAATTACCGCCATGGTGCCAATGACCAGGGTCGATGGCTTGTTGTATGAATATGCCTGTCACGAAGGGAACTATGGAATGGTAAATTTGTTGCGCGGTGCCAGGCGAGAAGAACTCGATGCACAATTAGGAATCGACCAATAAGGCGGCACTAACACAGGCGAAGAACGCCAATATTCAGATCTGTTACAGAAATAGCTGAAGGCTAATTCTAACGATGCCGGCTGTCCCTGAAGAATCTTTTAACAGCAAGCAACTTCCCGGCTAGAGACAGAACCTGCTCGTCCGGTTCTTGCCTGAATCACTGTACCCGAATCGGTTACTGATGTTATTAGAATCCCCCTCGCACCTGAATGGTCATGTGAAAAAATAACGTGCGGCCATTGCAAATATCATGATAATCATCAGCGGAGTTATCCAGCCTGCTATCTTGTTGAGCTCTTCAGGTGATTTTTCCGTGCTGTATTTTTCAATCAAAGGAAGCCCAACCATGAGCGTAAGAAACAGCAGAGCGAGTATTGCAAATAAAGTTCCCATTTCTAGATGCCTGGATTCGAAAAATTGGGGATTTAGATATTGAAGATACTGTAGTTTAGCATTGGATGGTATGGTTGGTGAGGGGGAACAATTACTGACAAGATGCCCGGTAGGGCGGCAGGGCCTGCTTTTTGGTGGAGACGGGCGGGGGAATTACAAAGGATACCCTCACCACTTATCACATGGGGAATTGATAGGACATCCACTATTTATAGACTCTTAAGTACAGATAGCTTACATTTTCCTTGTCTACTAACATGACGATGCAACCACCCGGTTGCCTGGAGCGATCGATGCGCAAATTAATTAGAATGACAGTCGCTTGTGCCACCTTACTGGCTCTAGTTCTCCCAAACATCGCAGTATCACAGTCAGTCCAATACCACCGAGACGAGTCCTGGGTTCCAATTCCAGAGGTCTCCCCTCCCTACTGGGAGATGAATGGGGCCGCAGTGGATAGAGAAGGGCGACGGGTTTACGCGACCCGTCGGTTTGATCCACCAATAGTTGAGATCGATGGGGCAACGGGGAAGATCCTAAACGAAATTGGATCGGGACTCCTGGCGTGGCCCCACGGCATTTTCGTGGATCATGAGGGATTTATATGGGCGGCAGATGCGACAGTCGGCGATCCGCCCAGTCTCGGCTTGATGGGGCCTATCCCTATTGCCGTGAAGGCTGGTCGTGGCCATCAAGTGTTTAAGCTTACACCCGAAGGAGAGGTCGTGATGGCTCTGGGTACCAAGGGCGTTGCTGGTAACGACTCCGAACACTTTAATGCACCGACTGCTGTGGTCGTCGACCCCGTAGACGGCGACATTTTCATATCAGATGGACATAACGACCAGACTAACGCACGGATTGTTAAGTACTCGAAGGACGGGAAGTTCATAACATCATGGGGGAAATTGGGCTCGGCCCCTGGTGAATTCAATGTGCCCCATGCGCTGGCGCTGGATTCGCAGGGTCGGGTGCTGGTGGCCGATAGGAGCAATCGTCGCATTCAGGTTTTCGATCAGGATGGCGGCTTCATAACACAGTGGCCACAGTTCGGGGCGATTTCCGGTATCGCAATTACCCCAGACGATATGATGTTTCTCACAGTCCTTCAAGGCAATATCATAATCGCAAATGCGAAGGACGGAACCATTCTCGGCGAGATCACGCAGGGTATCAGAGCGGAGGGTGTGGCGACGGACGCCTACGGAAATATCTACGCGTCTGAGGTGTTCGATCGGTCAGTTAAGAAATTTGTCAGAGATTAGCAGGCAGGTGCATAGACGCGGCTGTTGTCTTCAAGATTGACGCTGGCTTGTGTGCTCATGGCTCAGCCCTTTCGATTCCCGGCAGCAGCGGCGATTTGAACGAAGCAACGGCAATGACGGCACCGATTAGCGACTCCCAACTGATCAGGGATAGATCCAGCACCTGGGAATCCATGAGCCCGCGGCATTAGTGAATCCCTTCACGTCCAAGAGACGAGGCGGCTGCCCGGGCTGCAGCGAGGCTGGTTTTCACAGCAAGGAGCGGAGTGGACTTGATTGGAGAGAGCCTTTGTTCTACCTATTCTCTCAGCCAATTGTAATGACCGAATCATTCATGTAAGAATTGCAAGTTACCGCGGCGGACAAAAAAGAAGCGAATGGGACTGTTAGTCGCATTTTTCGTCATCAGCATATTCTTCTCCTTCCTCTGCTCCATTCTGGAAGCGGTGCTGTTGAGCATCACCCCTGCCTATGTGGGTATTCAGGAGCAGCAGGAATCCGGAATTGCGGATGATCTGACTCGCTTCAAGGATGACATCGATCGTCCCTTAGCCGCCATCCTCACTCTCAACACGATTGCACACACCGTCGGCGCCATCGGCGTCGGCTCACAAGCAACGGTGATTTTCGGAGCGACCGATTTCCAGGTGCTGGGTCTGTCCCTGATCAGTTGGGAGGCGCTAATCGCTGGCGGCATGACCCTGGCAATCCTGATCTTCTCCGAAGTCATTCCCAAGACCCTGGGCGCTAATAATTGGGAGGCACTGACCCCGTTCACCGTTCGCACTCTCCGAGTCATGCTCGTTATTCTGGCTCCCCTGGTTTGGTTGAGCCAGTTCATAACCCGCCGTCTCAAGAAAGATAAAGACAAGCCTGTGCTGAGTCGTGGTGACTTTGCCGCGATGGCCGAAATAGGCAAAGAAACTGGCGTATTGGAAGAAAAAGAACAGGAAATCATTCACAACTTACTGCGCTTTCGCGCCGTTCTGGTTAAAGACATCATGACGCCCAGGGTGGTGGTGATCTCCGCCAACGAGTCGATGACGGTGCGCGAGTTTCATGAACAACACGAAGAGCTGCCGTTTTCCCGAATACCGGTTTACAGCGAACAAAGCGACAATATCAAAGGCTACATCCTCAAGGATGAACTGTTGCTCAGTCTGGTTGAAGAGGATGACGAGAAGCCATTGAGCGATCTCAGGCGAGATGTACTCTTCGTACACAAGACACTTCCCATTCCTGATCTGCTGGACAAGTTGATCGAGAAAAGGGAACACATTGCACTGGTTGTGGATGAATTCGGCGGCTTCGAGGGAACCGTAACCATGGAAGACATCATCGAAACCCTGCTCGGGCTGGAGATTGTGGACGAGTCCGACAGTACAGAAGACATGCAGGCCCTGGCCCGAAAGAATTGGGAAATGCGCGCGCGGAGGATGGGAATAATTCCGGTGGAGAATGTCGAGCTTGATAACGAAAATTCGGCCTGAGCGGGGTGCTGACCTTTCGAAGTTTTGAGGAAACACGAGGGCGCTGAAGATGATATTGGGTAGCTGTTTATGCGGGCGCGTGTAATACGCCATTACCTGCGAGATCACGTCCATGGGACTCTGCCACTGTCACAACTGCCAGAAGTTCACGGGAAGTGCATTCACTCCTGCGGCCTGGATCGCCTACGACAGTGTCCAATGGCGTGAGGGAGAGGAACATCTCACTAGATATGAGTCGAGTCCGGGCGTATTCCGCTGCTTTTGTTGCCATTGCGGGTCGAGCCTGATCGGTGTCGCCCCCGAACAGAATATGGCAGGGATCTACGCGGGTACCCTTGACGGTGACCACGGATTCGCGCCATCGATTCACATCTATACCAGCTGTAAAGCTCCCTGGTACCAGATTCAGGATCATCTGCCCCAGCTCCCGACCGAATGACGTCAGGAAAATTTCATCGGAGCTATTAGTGTTCCCAAGTTAATTTGAATTATGTGTGAGGGATATCGAGGAGAAACTCATGAAAGTCTGTGTTATAAGCAACCGAGTTCCAGTGGCCAAGGGTTATGAAGATGCCTTCGAGGAACGCTTCCGCAATCGTCTCGGCTTGATCGACAATGAACCCGGCTTCCTGCGCAACGAGGTCCATCGGCCGCGCCCAATGAAAATGGATATGGCAGCGGGAGGCCTGGTCCCCGACGAGGATGCCCAAGGCTATTACATAATCAAGACCTGGTGGCGTGACTTCGATGATTTCGTGGCTTGGACTAAGAGTGAAGCTTTTGCGGAAGCCCATCGAAATCCGGCACCCGAAGAGATGTTCGCGGGTTCCACCAAGATCGAGGTTCACGAGGTTTTCTTGAGCACGGACCTCGATGTCGATTGATCAAACGGAGATCGCTTCGTAAATATCTATAGCTCGTCCAAATGACTTTAATTTGTTTCGTATGGGTTGTTAGAAACAAGCTCAGCCATTGAATAATTGGGGGGCACCAAACGCTTGGTGTCCCCTAACACGGAGGAATCGAATAAGTCCCAACTGAATGCGCAATGGGCCGATCATCGCCTTCGGAATAAATCGTCACTTCTCCAACTGCTAATGTTTTACCGAGTTTGAGTATTTTACAGACGCCCAGTATGTCTTTGTCAGCCACAGGTTTTCGCAGGAAATTGACATTCAGGCTCGTGGTTGCGGCATGTGCAACCAGGCCAATCTCCCTGAGGATTGTCAGGTAAATAGCGCAATCCGCCAGTCCCATCATGGTTGGTCCGGATACAGTTCCGCCGGGACGTAAATCTTCTGTTTCAACTTTGCGTCTAATCGTCACAGAGTCTTCGTCAAAAGCTTCGAGTACAAAATTTGCTCGTGGAAACTCCCTGGAAAAAAATGCTTCCATTTCCTTTTTGCTTACTCTAGCCAAAATTTACCTGCCGTAAGTGATTTTGATTGTGAGAAGTAAATTGTAAACTGCATTCGTATCTACTGCTTCTTGTTGAGGAAGCTATCCTCTAGCCTTTGATGATTACAAGTCTTGTTACAGCCTCCTGACACGCACAATTAGCGGTAGGCCATTTCGGCTCTGGCGCAGTTCTCAGCAACCTGCAGATAGCGAATGACGTGATCGGTTCCCACCACATAGGGGTGGGGATCACCGGCCTGTCGAGTCTACAGAATGGGCAATTTCTCACGACTGTGATCAAAAACCAGATGATTGGCGATAAGCACGTCGACACCCTGGTTTTGCACTAGATTTTGCATACGCACAGCGGAATCGATGTAAAGTTTTACCTGTTCTGTGGGTGTTCGCGGCCAGATCGCCGTGCCGCCCCAAGACATCGCCAGATGTTCAATCCCATCATCGTGTACGGTCACCACCGATGAGAAAGTACCCTCGGTATGACCGGGAGTTTCATAGAGTGTGATGGTGGTATTTCCCAGATCGAATGTCATGCCATCTGTAGCGACAATGTCGCGACGTGGGGCCGGATTGCGGGTATCGCGAGACACCAGGTCCCAATCGGCTGCTCCCATGATGACCCGCGCTCCGAATTCATCCTGGAGATACTTGGCACCACCGTGATGATCACCATGGCCATGACTGATGAAGACGAACTCAATGTCCGCAGGATCGAAGCCCAGCTTGATCAGACCATCGACAATGGCATCGCCTGTGGCGTAGTCGTACACAGTATCCAGCAGCATGATGCCGTCATCGGTGACAACGGCCCAGGAGCTGTGGTCATTGGTGCCGACGAAATACAACTCATCGAATGCCTTGGCGGGCTCTCGATACCAGTTTTCGATGGCTGGGATGCTGCGAGGGGTGCGGGTTGCAGCGGGGAGAGCTATGGGATCTTGAACCACACGCGGATTCTCCGGACATACGGATTGAATCAGACGTTGGTGATCGTTACTGGCTGCGAGGGTAGCAGCGACTCGGTAGATTTCAGCAATCTCCTCGACGCGGCGTTCTGCACCCCAAAGCAAATTAGTGAGGGTAAGTCCCAGAATCAGTAAGAGCGAGTTGGACATCGATAGGCTAGTCTTCATGATGTACCTCTTTCACTATCGTAGAATTTGTCTTCTTTGCCCCAAGCCTGCCCTTCCAGACAAACCAGGTCAAGTGGGGGAAGTGGATTGAGTTGACCGCCAGGGACCTGCTAAGAGAGACTATAGGGAACACCCATAAAATAATAAATTGGCATCATGTATGCTCCTACCAGACACCCCCTACATTACGAGGCAGCCCAACATGCACGGTTTGTTTAGCACACTACGACTCTCGGGCATTCTGATCATGTTGCTGGTTCTGATTGGCTGCAGTAAAGTCGATGATCCCACTCCCGCAGTTGCAGTACCGGAAGCTCCGGCACCGGGTTATCTTGATTCCGGCTTGCAAGCGCGAGTGCAGCAATTAAAGGCGGATGTAGCGACCACGCCAACTGATTTCTCAAACGTCAGGGAACGAGCTGCCATCCTCTACGAATGGGGCAATGCCTTCTCCCTGGCCAGGGGCCCGATCCCCGATGAACTGACTTTAACCACCTCGTTGGGTATGAATGGCGAGCAATTGGCGCAACAGAATCGACTCGTTTACGGCCTGATGGATGCTTACGTGCAAGAACTCAGCCTGCGAGAGGCGGAAGCCAACGCTGTCGGTAGCCTGGTGGCGACGCCCGCCGGACCGTTCCCTGCAGACGGTTATGCCAGTTTCGAACAGGTCTATACCATCGGCTCCACTCCCATGGTGGAGGGGGGTGGCGTACTGGTTGCCATGCATGCATTGAGTGCTTATCCCCAATCACAGGTAGAAAATCCGGCTGGGGATAACTATGTCAGCATCGCCTCATCCAATCCTGCGGCGCAGTTTATTACAGACACGCATCCCGTGGTTGGCATGTATGGAGGATTTCGCGGCGCATTGCCACTGACTGTTTTTCGATTGCAAGGCACCGACCTGCAAGCCGGAGAAACCATTACCGTTACCTATGGCGATCAGTCACAGGGGAGCCCGGGTTACCGCATGCAAAATTATTCCAGTGATCGGGCTGCGTTTCCGCTATTCGTCGATCTTGACGGCAGCGATCGATTCTTAACCCTGCCGATACAAGCCATCAGAATTTCAGGAACCGAGGTTGCCGGCGTGCATGGGTTTGTGCCATCGGTGGTCGGCACCGGTGAAGCGTTCACACTGGCAATTCGATTTGAAGATCGTTTCGCCAATCTGGCCGAACCGCCTTTTCCCACTATCCAGATATTGCTCAATAACGAGCCTTTTCGAACCATCGATGACGTATCCGAAGGCATTACCCTGGTCGACAACCTGAGCTTCACGGAACCCGGTGTCTACCGATTCAGTTTTGAGGCCGAAGGTATGGAGGGAGTGGCTAATCCGATCCTGGTCCAGACCAATCCTGAGAACCGTATCTACTGGGGTGATACCCACGGCCATTCCGGAATGGCAGAGGGTGCGGGCACAGCCGATGGCTATATGCGCTTCGCGCGCGATGAAGCCAGACTGGATTACGTGACCCACTCCGAGCACGATATCTGGCTCGACGACGCCGAATGGGAAGAGTTGAGAGACAATGTCACGGAATACCTTGAGCCTGGAGTCTTTATTCCGTTTCTGGGCTACGAATGGACCCAGAACACCTCCCAGGGTGGGCATCACAACGTCTTGTTTCGAACCCCGGCAAATCGAGATCGCATTCCGGCTCAAGAATACCCGACCCTGTCACGGCTCTATACGGGGCTTCGAAACAACCACGACCCGGCCGATGTTGTGGTTATTCCTCACGCCCATCAGGCAGGTGAGTACCGCCAGAGTGATCCGGAATTGGAACACCTCGTCGAAATAATGTCGGGTCACGGCACCTTCGAGTGGTTCGGACGCAAGTACCTGGAACATGGGCATCGAGTAGGCTTCATAGCAGCTTCCGATGACCATCTCGGCCATCCCGGCTACTCGGCCCCCCGGGGAGGCGGTATCGCTCAACGAGGCGGCCTGGGCGCCCTGTTCGCGCCAGAGAAGACCACCGATGCACTGTTTGATGCCATGAAATCGCTGCGCACCTACGCCACAACCGGTGATCGAATTATCCTCAACACACAAGTCAATGGCGTGGAGATGGGAAGCAGCACGGATTATGCGGACGTGCGAACCATCAGCGGCCGGGTTATCGGTACCGCACCGATTGACAGCATCACAGTCATCAAGAATGACGAAGAAATCTGGTCACAGGACTACTATACAGCGATAACAGAAAGCAATGGCCCCTCCAAATTACAGCTGACTTTCTACTCCGATTCTGATCCCTATCATCCCCGCGACAATCCGCGCGGTTGGCGAGTATGGCGTGGCTCACTGGAAGTGAAGAATGCGACACTAATCAGTGCGTCGGCGACTGACCATGTCAATCCAGGATTACAATTTCTGAGAGTCTCGGAAAACAACGACGACCTGCTGGTGTTCGCCGCCCAGACTCGCGGAGATACCTCCTCCATAGACCTTATGTTAGACGATGTTGCCGCTGACGCCGTGATTGAAGTCAAACTGGAAGCAGCCAACGAACGCGGCGGCGCCCCCCAGTTATTTCGGCGACACGGCAGACCACCCGCCTGGGACATGAGTTTTTCATTGCAGGATCTCGGTGAAAATGTCCTGGAGGAAAATCGAAACTTTCAGGCCTGGTCTGACAAGGTGATGCTTCGACGCGTGGTGGAAGAGGGCGTCATGGAAACCGATTTTGAGATTACCGATAGCGAATCTCCACGGCAGGGGGATTACTACTATGTGCGGGTGAAGCAGGCGAACAATGCTTACGCGTGGTCCAGTCCTACCTGGATAGGGGGTTTTGGGCCAAATTAGCTATTCAAAGGATTTAAAGGGAGAGAAATTAGTTGGACACTCATACGATTTCGACCCAATAAGAAGTATGGCTGGGCTTATGTGTTGGTGGAGGCGGGGGGATTTGAACCCCCGTCCGTCAGTTCGCGACCGAAAGATCTACATGCTTAGCGTCGTCTATTGAGTTAGCCCATGTCTACCCGACGGGCAGGGCGAAGTAGGGCGAGTCTGGTAAGTTTTAACAGCGCGACGCCAGACGCATCGAACTTGCGATCCCGTTCTATATGACGATTGCTAAACACTGGTTTACGGGCATCCCGGTGGCAATCGCTAGCTGCTATATTAAGCTGCTAGAGCGTAGTTGTCGTCGTTGGCAACTAAGTTGTTGTAGTAATTGGTTTACGAGAGTTACTACCCTCTCGACATGCACTCCAGGTGTTGATACCGGCGTCGAATCCGAATCACCCCCAGTTAGCGATTGCAATTGTAACACATATGCAAGGGGGTACTCTGATCCAATCGAAGCTGTTACCTGTTGTGGTGCCTGACGATGCGCTGCTTAGCGATGTTCCATTCGCGGTCTTTGGCAGTGGCGCGTTTATCATGGCTCTGCTTGCCCTTGGCCAGGCCTATCTGACACTTAATCAGATGATCCTTCCAGTAGAGTTTCGTACAGACACAGGTATAGCCCTTCTGTTGGGTTGCTGCAAACAGCTTCGCCAGTTCCTTCTTATGCAGCAGTAGTTTCTTGGTGCGGCCGGGGTCGGCAACGACATGGGTGCTGGCGGTATTCAGTGGCGTTATGTTGCAGCCCAACAAGAAGGCCTCGCCATCCTTAATCAGCACATAGCTATCCACCAGCTGCACCTTTCTCTGGCGCAGACTCTTTACCTCCCAGCCCTGTAATGCCAGCCCGGCTTCGAAGGTATCCTGGATGAAGAAATCGTGCCTGGCCCTTTTGTTGCGCACGATCGTGTTGTCGGGGGCGGCTGACTTCTTGGGTTTGCGGGCTGTGTTGGTGGCTTTTCCCATGGGCGGCGATTATAGCGCTTTCACTGGATTGAAAGTCGAATTGCTGGCAAACCGTCAGTTCGAATCAGCCCCGTGTAAGCTTGGGAATGGCTAATTGTAAGACCAGAGGGGCACTGTTAGAATCCACTCAGCCCGCCAATACATTGATTTAAAGAGGATTTAATGGAGCAGGATCGAGGTCAGTTTAGCTCGAAGTTGGGATTCATTCTGGCTGCTGCCGGCTCTGCCGTAGGGCTGGGAAATCTGGTTGCCTTTCCGGTCATGGCCTCCAAGAATGGCGGCGCGGCGTTTCTCATCATCTATCTGTTCTTCGTGGCATTCATCTGTTATCCGGTGATGATGGCGGAGATCGCCATGGGCCGGAACACCACTCGAAATCCAGTGGGTGCCTTTTCGGAATTATCCGGTGGTGCGCTGCGGTGGCGTCTGGCCGGCATGCTGGCAATTCTGACGCCCTTCATGATCGCCGTGTTCTACACCGTGATTACGGTGTGGCTGGTGGTCTATATTAGAGAAATAGCCACCGGGGATCTGGAGTATCTATCCGGCGAAGTCGCCTTCGGTGAGGTGGTGGCCCGACCCTCGCTGTTCGGTTATCTGATGTTGCTGTTGGCCATCATCTTTTTCGTTCTGCTTGGCGGCGTTAAAGGCGGCATCGAACGCCTGGCCCGGGTCTTGATGCCGACCCTGGCGGTGATGCTGGTGCTGCTGACCGTCTTCGTGCTGACGCTCGAAAATGCCAGTGCTGGTATCAGCTATTATCTGGTTCCAGACTTTACCAAGGTCAACCTGTCGGTAATCAATGGCGCCCTGAGTCAGGCGTTCTTCTCTCTGTCCCTTGGCATGGGCATCTTAATTACCTATGGGTCCTATTTCAGCCGCAATGACAATATTCCACAGTCCACGCGCATGGTGGCGATTGCCGATACCAGCATCGCGTTTTTTGCCGGCCTGTTGATTCTGCCGGCAATCTTCGCCTTCGATCCGAACACCAACACCGATGACCTGTCTACCAGCAGTGTGGGATTGATCTTCAGTTTCCTGCCGAAGATCTTCCTGTCGATGCAGGTGGCGGTGGGCTATATTGGCGCCAGCGTGGTGGCAATCATCTTCTTCACACTGGTTTTCTTCGCGGCATTAACGTCCCTGGTATCAATTATCGAGATTCCGATTGCCTGTTGGATCGATGAATTGAACCTGTCCAGAAAGAAGGCAGTCAGCCTGCAGGCAGTCTTGCTGACCGTGTTTGCCGTCCCTGCAGTCATGTCGCTGGGCATCTCAGACTTCTTCACCAACTTTACAAGTTACGGAGGTGTGAGTAAGTCTTACTTCGACCTGGTGTCCGATGTCTTCTATGAAACCATCCTGCCATTCGTTGGCTTTACCGTTTGCATATTCTGCGCCTATCGCTGGAAGGTGAGTGGTCTGAAATCGGAATTGGAAATCGGCGATGCTGCTTACAATGGTTCGCTGCTGGAGAAATACATCAATCTCTCTCTCGGCACTGTCATACCCGTCGTGCTACTGGTGGTGTTTATCAGCACCGTGTTGCAAATTTACTTCGCCTGAATTCGCTTCTGTAATGATTACAATCCAGCGCAGTGCTCTCGTTAATTACTCGGTGGAGCAGATGTTCGATCTGGTTAATGATATCGAACAGTATCCAAACTTTATGCAGGGCTGTACTTCGGCATCGGTGAAGAGTCAATCGGAAGGCGAACTGGTTGGGGAGCTCTGTCTGTCCAAGGCGGGTGTAAGCCACTGTTTCACCACGCGCAATGTTCTGCAGCGGCCGGAATCGATCGACATGAATCTGGTGAAAGGTAATTTTTCCAATTTCAGTGCGGTATGGACATTCGGCGCGTTGACGGAAAGTGCCTGCAAGGTGTCACTGGCCATGGATTTCGAGTTCAAGTCCGGGTTGATGGATTTCGCCGCCAAGAAACTGTTCAGCAGCTCGGCCAACAATCTGGTGGATGCACTGGTGGGTCGAGCCCAACAGGTGTATGGCTGATGAGTATCGATCCTGAAGATTCCGCAGAGACACTCCCCGTCGAAGTAGCCTACGGCACACCCGAGAAGCAATTGATTATAGAGCTGGAAGTGCCTGTCGGAACCACGGCCTACGAGGCTGTACTGCTGTCGAAGATTGCCGATGAGTTTGCCACCATCGATCCGGGAAACGATCCCATGGGTATTTTCTCACGCCTGCTCGACGGCAAGACCAGAGCGGTTCCCGAAGAGTACATTTTACAGGCCGGAGATCGGGTGGAAATCTATCGCCCCTTGCTTATCGATCCCAAAGAGGCTCGTGTGAAACGGGAGAAAAAACCGAAATCCGATAAATGATGTACAAGTGATGCTGTCTTGTAGCTGAACTGAAGTTGGAAAAACAGGACGGTCTCTTTAACTGGACTGGCGCTTACCGCATAATAAGTCACTAGTCGGAATGTACCATGGTCAAGAAAGACAAGAAAACCTCGCCCAAACAAGATGGCCTGCTCAAGAAAATTGAACGGGGCCTGCACGAGTATTATGTGGCGCCCTACCGCCGCTCCTTCGCGCGCGCGCAACGCGATGAAGACGATCTGTTCATGCTGCTGGTATTCGCCGAGAGCCTCGGCTTACCCAATCCCGCCGCCTATTACACGCTGGAATTACTGCCTATTGTTTATGATCGATTCCACGACTGGCATACACGCATGGGTATGGAACGCTCACCCCTGGACCATATAAGTTGCTGTTAGATCTCGCCCGTTCAAGAAAGATACTGTTCTTCGGGGGCAAAGGGGGCGTCGGCAAGACCACTGTATCCGCAGCCACGGCGATCGCCCGCGCCAACGAAGGTGCCAGGGTGTTACTGGTTTCAACCGATCCCGCGCATAATCTTGGCCATCTGTTTGACAGGCCCATCGGCGCTCAACCCGTGTGTATCACTGCCGGGCTGGATGCCTTGGAGCTGGATCCAAAATCCACCGTCGAAGAACATTTGCGTGAGGTGTCCAGCGCGCTGCACCAGCTGATGCCGGCAAATCAATACAGCGAGATAGACAAG
The DNA here is from genome assembly GCA_003451715.1 of Gammaproteobacteria bacterium. GTDB lineage: Bacteria > Pseudomonadota > Gammaproteobacteria > Pseudomonadales > Pseudohongiellaceae > UBA9145. The sequence goes on from DMJN01000108.1 coordinate 14,289, forward strand.
CACATGTCCCTGTCCCGGGACGCGCCCGGTATGCAAGAGGCGGCTTTGCTGGAACGCATCGCAGACGTCATCGAAACAGGCGTGGAAGAGTATGACCTGGTCATTTTCGATACGGCGCCATCCGGACATACGGCTCGATTAATGGTGCTGCCGCAGATGATGTCAGCCTGGACCGAAGGATTGATTCAACGCCGGGAGAAGGCAGATCGATTCGCCGAGATTGTAAGAGACCTGAGAAGTGACTCCAGCATGGAAGATAAAACCATTGGTGGGGCGGATCAGCAAGAGAGGCAACGGGAAAGTAGGATCAGGCAGATACTGCTTCGGCGTCGCAACAAGTTCGTGCATCTGCGTGAGAAAATCGCAGACCCGGAGCTGACTTCGTTTGTTATCGTATTAGCCGCCGAGCGTTTACCGGTTCTCGAAACCATCGAGCTTCATGAGCAGCTTCAGCAGGGGGGAATCAGTGTGGATGGCTTGATCGTTAATAAGCGATCACCGCCAGATAGTGGTGAGTTTCTCGATGGGCGTCGCGCCCAGGAAGAAGTGCACTTACAAACACTCCACCAGGCTCTGCCCGATGTCACCCGTCAGGATCTGCACCTGCTCGCTCACGACATCGTCGGTCTGACAGCCGTTGAACAGCTGGCGGCTATGCTCTAACTGTGCAAGCTACCAAGCCTGTCAGGGTGTTGGAATAGTCCAAAGAGTGTTGCAAAGCGCACTTGATTTCGTCTGGCTTCTCTCTGGCGTAAGTCAGAGATGCTAGTTGTCATCGGCATTACCCTCGTTGACGGCAACGCTTGAGGGAACGAAATCGCCAGTCAGAGACGCTTAGTTGCCGTCGGCATTACCATTGGCAACGGCAACTTCTGAGGGTATAAAATCGCCGGTAAAACTGATCAGCTGATCATCGGCAAAAAACACGGTGATTCGCTCCTGGCCGCGTTCGCCCCCGCCGGGCTGAAAACTGTAGATATAGTCCCAGCGATCCTGGTAGAAAGGATCCCTGACCAGCGGTGTTCCCATTACGAAGATGACCTGCCGCTTGGTCATGCCGGGACGCAGTTGGTCCACCATCTCCTGGGTAATGATGTTGCCTTGAGGAATACCGATCTTGTAAACACCAGGGAAATCCATGGAGCTGATACTGTTACAGGCGCTTACTCCCATAAATAGTAGGGATATACAAACTTTTCTAGTGATTCCAGACATATGCTTCGCTATTTCCAGCTTGTTACTTGTACCAGGGCTCTTTCCCACGTATTTCCTATAGGACTGTTTCCTAGGGCAGGTCGAGCGGGCATAATACCCTACAAGCAATAGCAGTAAAACATCCCATTTAGAACGGGCCAAGCTAATAAGCTGCGATTATACTACTGCTACTACGCAGTAATTCCCTGCACAAACGAGAAATTAGTATGGCGACAAAAAACAAGGAGCTAAAAAAGGCTGGTCTCAAAGTAACGCTCCCAAGAGTAAAGATTCTTCAGATTCTCGAAAGTTCCACTACTAAGCATCTTAGTGCGGAAGATGTCTATAAGGCATTAATCGACGCGGATGAAGATGTCGGACTGGCCACGGTGTATCGAGTATTGACGCAGTTTGAATCGGCGGGTCTGGTCATGCGCCACCATTTTGAGGGTGGAACCTCAGTGTTCGAGATGACATCCCTGGAACATCATGACCATATCGTCTGCAATATCTGCGGTACCGTGGAAGAATTTTATGATGAAGTAATCGAGAAACAGCAAGAGAAGATCATTGGAAAAGTTGGCTTCAAGATTACCGGTCATAGTTTGTATCTGTACGGAATCTGCAAGAACTGCCAGAGCCAGTAGTTCTGAGGTTCTCTAGCTAGACGCCACCATCTGCTCGGCATGTGCCAGTGACTCATCGCTGTATTCTTCGCCACCCAGCATACGGGCGACTTCTCTCACAATGTCTTCAGACTTCAGTGCATCTATTTGCGTCACTGTGGAATTGTCACTGCTGTGCTTACTCACCAGAAAATGGTGGTGACCCTGACCGGCTACCTGGGCCTGGTGAGTGACACAAAGGATCTGGGTTCTCGCTCCCAATTCTCTTAACAACTCACCGACCACTTTGGCGATACCGCCACCGATGCCAACGTCGACCTCATCGAATACCAGGCTTGGTGTCTGTGAGGTCTTTGCGGTAATCACCTGAATAGCCAGGCTGATACGTGAAAGCTCTCCTCCAGATGCAATCTTTCTTAGCGGGCCGGGAGGCTGTCCCGGGTTGGTGCAGATCAGAAACTCGACGACTTCCAGCCCATTCTCCGAGGGATGCTCACTGCTGTTTGGCTGTAGACAAACTTCCAATTTGGCATCGGGCATGCCCAGCTGATGCAGCTGCGTATTCACCTGGCTCGCCAGCTTGATGGCGCCGGCTTCTCGCTGTGCGCTCACGTCTTTGGCGATCTTCAGGTATTGGCTTCTCAGTAAGGCATCGTTGGCTTGCAGTTGCGCTAATTCTTCATCGCTATTTTGAATTCGGTCCAGTTGCTGGCGCAGCGAAGCAATTACTTCACTCAGTTGTTCCGGCTTAACGCGATGCTTTCGCGCTATTGCGTGCAGTTCACTCAGTCTTGCATTGACCTGTTCCAGCCGCTGAGGGTTCGCGTCGAAACTTTCATGAAAGGCATGTAAATCCGAGACGGCTTCATTGAGCTGTATTTCGGCTGTCTCCATCAGTTGAATGATGTTGTTCAGCTGCTGGTTTTTCTCCGAGAGATCTCTAAGCACGGCAATGGCCTGGTGCATGAGCGTTGTGACATTTTGATCATCACGTTCGTTACACAGGTCCAATGCAGTTTGTACAGATGAGATAATTTCGTCTGCATGGTTAAGTGACTTGAACTCTGTTTCCAGGTGAGTCGCTTCATTGTCTTCGATTGCCAGTTCATCGAGCTCTGAAAGTTGATAGGCGAGAAGCTGGCTTTGTGCCGAGTGCTCTTCGGACTGCCGGCTCAATTCCTGGATCTTCTGGAAGTTTTGTTGCCACTGCTTCTGGGATGAATGAAGCTGATCCAATTGTTTCTTATCGACGCTGGAATCGTCGAGCAGACGTTGGTGAGTCAATCGCTGTAGCAAGGACTGATGCTCATGCTGACTGTGAATATCGATCAGCATCTCCCCCAGTGTCTTGAGGTTTGCCATGGTGACCGGGGAACCGTTGATATAGCCTTTCGAGCGCCCTTCACTGTTCACGACTCTGCGCAGGATACAGGTGCCGGAATCATCGTTGGATTCCAGATCGTTGTCTGTCAGCCAGTGTTCTGCAACCATAATGCCTGAGGCATCGAATTGGGCACAGATTTCCGCCTTGTTGGCACCCCCACGTAAGACAGCCTTTTCTGCCCGGTCGCCGAGGGCTAAACCCAGCGCTCCGAGTATCACCGATTTGCCCGCGCCGGTTTCTCCGGTGATGACTGACATTCCGGTTTTAAACTCGATTTCCAGGCTGTCTACGGTGGCGTAATTCTGAATGGAAAGCTGCTGTAGCATGGCTTTTAAGTATATTGGATAGCACCCCGGAAAGGCAGTTAATTGGCTCTTTTAGGGGGGTTACAGGTGCTCCCGGGCAACCCTCCCGGTCGAGCCTGTAATACTTCGCTATCAGACTGGCGGAAATACTGTAAAAACTCGCCCCAGACAGCTTGAAAACCCTGGCCCAGACCCCATATTGCGCTCATTGCTAACGCTAATGTGTTTCAGCGGCTAAAAGACAGAAAGACAAAGAAATACTGAACAGCACCACCAGGGGAAGGCATGAGTAACCAGACTCCAGAAGATGAGATTGAAGTAAAAACGCAGGAGAAGGAGCAAGCTCCCGAATCTGAATCGGCAGAGGGGGCAGAAAATGGTACCGAGTCGCCAACCCAGCCAGATACAGCATCCGATAAGGAATTGTCCCTGGAGGCGGCACTGGAGAAACTGGCTGATGCCGAGGAAGCGGCTCATCAGGCTAAAGATGACCTGTTGCGCATACAGGCTGAGATGCATAATCTGCGCCGGCGCACCGAGCAGGATATCGAAAAGGCCCACAAGTACGGGCAGGAACGATTCAGCTCTGAGCTACTCACGGTCATGGATAATCTGGAACGGTCTCTGGAGGCGGCATCTAAACACGAAGATGAGGCGGTAAAGGCCATTTATGATGGTGTGGACCTAACGCTGAAGAGTTTTACCGACTGTTTCAGCAGGTTTCAGATAGTCGCGGTGGATCCCATGGGAGAGCCCTTCGATCCCCAACTGCATCAGGCCATGTCGATTCAGGAGAATACGGAAGTCGAACCCAATACGGTGGTTGCCGTCATGCAGAAAGGCTACACCCTGCATGGTCGGGTGATCAGGCCGGCCATGGTTATGGTGTCGAAGGATTCTGAATCAGATTAACCCCGCCACAACCAGGAATTTAGCCCTGAGCCCTTGAAAACAGCCGGTTTGGGCCAATATTGAAGACAGAGGGCAAAGCCGAATAGACAGCGGCTTGAAGCTAGGAAACAAGCGGAGATTTAACGATGGGTAAGATAATTGGTATTGATTTGGGAACCACCAACTCCTGCGTTGCAGTGATGGATGGCGGTGAATCCAAAGTCATAGAAAACGCGGAAGGAGATCGCACGACGCCCTCCATCATTGCCTATAGCGGTGAGGGGGAAACCTTGGTGGGCCAGCCGGCCAAACGCCAGGCTGTTACAAATCCGAGCAATACCCTGTTCGCCATCAAGCGTCTTATCGGTCGGCAATATAAGGACGAGGTCGTGCAAAAGGACATCAAGATGGTGCCCTACGAGATAATCGAAGCCGAAAACGGAGACGCCTGGGTACAGGTTAACGGTGAAAAGATGTCACCGCCGCAGATTGCCGCTCAGATCTTAATGAAGATGAAGAAGACTGCCGAAGATTACCTCGGTGAGGAAATCAAGGAAGCGGTTGTTACCGTACCTGCCTATTTCAATGACTCACAACGACAGGCAACCAAAGATGCCGGCAAGATCGCCGGTCTCGATGTGAAGCGAATCATTAACGAGCCTACGGCGGCAGCGCTGGCCTACGGCATGGACAAGAAGAGTGGCGATTCCACCGTGGCGGTCTACGACCTGGGTGGCGGTACTTTCGATATCTCCATTATCGAAATTGCCGAGACCGACGGTGAGCACACCTTCGAAGTACTCTCCACCAATGGAGATACATTTCTCGGTGGTGAAGACTTCGACCTTCGCCTGATCGACTATCTTGCTGACGAGTTTAAGAAAGAATCCGGAATGGATCTGCACAACGATCCACTGGCGCTGCAACGGCTGAAAGAGGCAGCGGAGAAAGCCAAGATCGAGTTGTCATCGGCGCAACAAACCGAAGTAAACCTGCCTTATATTACGGCTGACTCAAGCGGTCCCAAGCACCTCGTGCAAAAACTCACCCGTGCCAAGTTCGAATCACTGGTTGAAGATCTGGTGGAGAAAACCCTGGGACCGGTGAAGATTGCCTTGCAAGACGCTGACCTGGATGTATCCAAGATCGATGATGTGATCCTGGTGGGCGGGCAGACCCGTATGCCTCTGGTGCAACAAAAGGCTGCCGATTTCTTTGGCAAGGAAGCACGACGCGATGTCAATCCCGACGAGGCAGTTGCGGTTGGTGCATCGATCCAGGCGGCAGTGCTGTCAGGTGATGTGACTGACGTGTTGTTGCTGGATGTGACTCCACTGTCGCTGGGTATTGAGACTCTCGGCGGTGTCGCCAGTAATCTGATCGACAAGAACACCACGATTCCAACCAAGAAGACACAGGTATTCTCCACAGCCGATGATAACCAGACTGCAGTGACGATCCATGTAGTGCAGGGCGAACGTAAACAGGCGGCTCAGAATAAGTCGCTGGGTCGGTTCGATCTGACCGACATTCCTCCGTCGCCACGCGGCATGCCACAGATCGAAGTGGCCTTCGACCTGGATGCCAACGGTATTCTGAATGTGTCCGCCAAAGACAAGGCAACCGGCAAAGAACAATCGATTGTCATCAAGGCATCGAGTGGTCTGTCCGACGACGAGATCGAGGAGATGGTCAAAGATGCAGAGGCGCATTCGGCTGATGACAAGAAGTTCGAGGAACTCATCACGGCGCGTAACACGGCCGATGGTCTAATCCATGCCACCACGAAGACCCTGGAAGAGGCTGGCGACAAGGCGAGCGATGAAGAGAAGGATGCCATTAATAATGCCATCACTGCTCTGGAAGAAACTCTCAAGAATGATGACAAGACTGAGATCGAAGCCAAGACCAAGGACCTGACAGACGCATCGACGAATCTGGCACAAAAGCTCTATGCCGAGGCGCAAGCCCAGGGTGGTGATGCGGCTGGCGCCGCCGAACCAGGCGGAACCGGAGGCGCGGGTGATGGCTCTTCAGACGAAGAAGCCGTCGATGCAGAGTTCGAAGAAGTTGAGGAAGAAGTAAAAGAAGAAGATAAGTAAGCGGTCAAACCAAAGATCGATCTTCAAGCCAGAAACTAAGTCGCTGCGTTGCGGCTTGGTTTTTTGCGTCTGGGGCAAAAAGCCGAAAATGTGCAGTGCTGCCTTATTTAGCCGTGCACCGAGAGATAAATAGAAGAGAATTACCAAGTGTCCAAACGTGATTACTATGAGGTGTTAGGGGTCGAACGTGACTCGTCGGAAGCCGATATAAAGAAGGCTTACCGGCGCGTGGCCATGGAGCACCATCCTGACCGTAATCCCGATGACAACTCTGCTGAAGATAAATTCAAGGAGGCCAACGAAGCCTTCGAAGTTCTGTCCGACGGTCAGAAGCGCTCGCGCTATGATCAGTTTGGTCATGCTGGCGTGGAAGGCCAGACCAGTGCGGGCACCGCGGATTTCAGCGACATTTTTGGAGATATCTTTGGCGATATTTTCGGTGGTGGCCGAAGTGGGCACAGTCACGTTCGTAAGGGAGCAGATCTACGCTACAACCTCGATCTCACCCTCGAAGATGCGGTAAAAGGCACCACGGTACAGATACGCATACCCACCACTGTTAATTGTGAGACCTGCGATGGCAGCGGCGCCAAACCCGGTACCCAGGCAGTCGATTGCAGCACCTGTGGGGGGCACGGTCAGGTGCGTATGCAGCAGGGTTTCTTCTCGGTGCAACAAACCTGCCCACGTTGTCAGGGTGCCGGCAAGCAAATCAAAGATCCGTGCGATACCTGCCATGGGCGCGGCAATGTCGAAGAAACCAAGACACTGTCTGTGAAGGTTCCAGCAGGTGTCGATGTGGGCGACCGGATTCGTCTTACCGGCGAAGGCCAGGCAGGTACCCATGGTGGCCCACCTGGAGACCTGTATGTCGAGATGGCTGTCCGACCCCATGTGATTTTTCAGCGTGACGGACGGGATCTACACTGCGAGATTCCCATCAGTTTTTCAGACGCAGCACTTGGCGGCGAGTTGGAAGTACCGACACTGGATGGCCGGGTAAAGTTAAAGATTCCGGCGGAAACCCAGACCGGCAAGTTGTTTCGATTGCGCCACAAGGGAGTCGCTCCAATCCGGGGGGGAAGCAGTGGCGATCTATTATGTAGAGTGATCGTCGAAACACCCGTGCATCTGACCAAACGCCAGAAGGAACTCATGGAAGAATTTCAAACTATTCACGAGGCTGAGGGGAAGAAGCAATCTCCCAAGAAGTCATCCTGGTTCGATGGTGTCAAGAAATTTGTAGACAGTTTTGGTTCCTAGTTAGAATCCAAACTCTGTCTGACGATTTCACGGTGCTGCTCCGCTTCAAGCCGCGGGCCAAACTGTGACACCACTTTTGCCGAGGCGAGGCTTGCCAATTTTCCAGCCGTTTCGAAATCCTCCCCCCGGGTGATCCCGTAGAGAAACGCGCCCGCAAACATGTCACCCGCGCCATTGGTGTCGATCGCGTTGACCTTATTGCCTTCGATACTTATGAATTCGCTTCCATCGTAAAGCAGTGCGCCCATTGCACCGCGCGTGATGGCAAAGGTCCTGGCTTTCTGTTGCAGCAACTGGCAAGCCTCGTCCAGCTTATCCACACCAGACCATAACAGGGCTTCCTGCTCATTGCAGAACAGTAGATCTACGCCATCGCCCAGTACATCATTCACATCGTCTTTGAAGTACTCCAGCATGGCGGGATCGGAGAATGTCATGGCTGTCTTGATGTGGCTCTTCTCGGCGAATTTCTTGAGATCGATGATCGCTGATTTCGCGGTGGGCGAGGTTACCAGATAGCCCTCGATATAGATGTAATCGGATTGGCGCACGGCCTCGAAATCGAGCTCATCGAGAGAGAGAAATTCTGAAATACCCAGATAGGTGTGCATGGTTCTTTCCGCATCGGGGCTTATCATGACCAGACAACGGCCTGATGTGCCGGTTTCACGAATGCCAATGCTCGTGTCGATATTATGATGACCAAGTTGCTCGAGGTAATAGTCGCCGGTCTCATCATTGGCGACTTTGCAGGCGAAGTAGCTGTGGCCACCAAACTGGCTCAGGGCATAGAGTGTGTTGCCGGCCGAGCCACCACCGGCCTGCTTTTTAACGCCATAGGTTGCGGTTAATAGTTTTAACAGATGATCCTGTTGTTCATGGGCAACCAGTGTCATTACGCCTTTTTCAATGTCGTGATTCTGAAAGAAAGACTCATCGACTTCGAATTCCTTATCGACCAGGGCATTACCGATTCCATAAACATTGTATTTCGCCATTTGCTTCTCCTGCCTGGAACGAATCTTTGCTCAACTTTTCACTGCAGCAAAGGCTTTTTCCGCAGCATCCAGGCTAAGCTGAATAGCCTCATCGTCGTGAGCCGAGGAGATGAAGCCTGCCTCGAACGCCGAAGGTGCCAGGTGCACTCCATTATCAAGCATGCAATGGAAGAATTTCTGGAAGTTTTCAACATTACACTCCATGACCTGGGAAAAATGGGAGACCTGGTCTGCCTCGCTGAAGAAGCAACCAAACATGCCCCCCAGTTGATTGCTTGTGAAGGGAACGCCAGCGGCTTCGGCACGTTCTGACAAACCCCCTACCAGCCGCTGAGCTTTGTTACTGAGGGTCTCATAGAAACCTTCTGTACAGATGGTCTGCAACATCGCCAGGCCAGCGGCTACCGCCAGCGGACTTCCAGACAGTGTACCGGCCTGGTAGACTGCGCCGCTCGGAGCGATGCAGTCCATGATCGACTTGCGGCCACCGAAGGCTCCCACGGGAAGCCCACCGCCGATGACCTTGCCAAGGGTGGTGAGATCGGGGGTCACTCCGTACACAGATTGTGCACCACCCAGCGCCACCCTGAATCCGGTCATCACCTCGTCGAAAATCAACACGCTGCTATGCTCGGTGCAATGTGCGCGTAGCGTCTCGAGGAAGCCGGGCGCGGGCGGCACGCAGTTCATATTACCGGCCACCGGCTCGACAATTACACAGGCGACCTGTTCACCGTGCTCGGCAAAGAATCGCTCTACTGCTTCTACGTCATTAAACGGTAACACGTGGGTCAGGTCGGTATAGGCTTTCGGAACTCCCAGTGAGTCCGGCTCGCCCAGGGTGAGCGCACCGGAACCTGCCTTGACCAGCAGACCATCCACATGGCCGTGGTAGCAGCCCTCGAACTTTACGATCCTGTCTCTTCCGGTGTAACCACGCGCCAGGCGAATCGCACTCATGGTGGCTTCTGTTCCGGAGGTCACCAGGCGGATCTGTTCGATGGAAGGCATCAGCTCACAGATCTTGCTGGCTAGCTTGATTTCGGCTTCGGTGGAGGCACCGTAGCCCAGACCTTTTTCCAGTTGTTCCTGCAATGCCTGGACTACCGCTGGGTGGCAATGACCCAGTATTAGAGGTCCCCAAGCACCTACGTAGTCCACGTAGTGGTTATCGTCGACATCAATCAAGTAAGGCCCACTACCGGCCTTGAAAAACAGTGGATTACCGCCGACGCCTTTGAAGGCTCGTACCGGAGAATTCACTCCACCGGGGATACACTTGAGAGCCTGTTCGTATAATTGTCTGGATTGATCTCTTTGCATATTTCTCGCGCGCATTATGTTGCGCGATCCTGTTTCCTGTACTTGTAGGGGTTGCCGATCAGCTTTCGAAGAGGTCTACGAGTCGGCGCGTATTGGCGTCGATATCCTCGGCTCCGAAAATAGCATCTACTACCGCGAGCATGTCGGCACCGGCTTCGATTAACGCCGCGCCATTTTCCGCATTGATGCCCCCAATAGCAACTATTGGAATAGACAGCGTCGCCCGAGCTTGCCTAAGTATCTCTATCTCTGCAGGCGGCGCTGCGGGTTTGGTCCTGGACGGATAAAAACGACCGAATGCCACATAGTCGGCAGCGGCGGCTTCTGCCGTTTTTGCGCTGCTTATGGAAGCATGGCAGGTAATACCGATGATGGCATTGCTGCCCAATTGTTCACGTGCCTCAAGCAGGTTTACATCATCGTCTCCCAGATGCACACCATCGGCACCGATGGTTTTGCACAGTGCAACATCATCGTTGATGATTAGTGGCACTTGCCACTGCCGGCAAAGATTCAATAGATCAGACGCTTGTGAAAGACGCTCCTGAAATGAAAGAGACTTACAGCGAAACTGCAACATGCCTGCACCGGCTTGCAATGCGGCCGTTACACAGTCCTGAATATTACGACCGGCCAGCAGCCCATCATCGGTGATTGCATAGAGCCCCCTGAGTGTCATTTAGAGTTTCTGTTTGTTCCAGAAGCTGCGATTTGGCAAGTGTTGACCGAAACCCATCCGATAACCATGGTTTAGTGATTCCCAGGTAAAGCGTTGGGCCAGCTGGATGGCATCGCGAATATTCAGCTTATGTGCCAGATAACCGGCGATTGCTGCAGCCAGGGTGCAACCTGAGCCATGGTAGTTGTGCTCCAAGCGCGGCCAATTGAACAGGGTGATATCCTGATGTACAGAATAGAGACGATTAATGACACCCTCAGTCTGGGCGTGGGTGCCGGTGAGTAGCAGGTGTTGACAGCCCAGGTCCAGTAGCTCATTGGCACAGGCATCCAGGGTATCGGCAGTCGGGGCAAGCACTCTGATTTCATCCGTATTGGGTGTCAGCACGGTGGTGAGTGGCAACAGCAGATTGCGGGTGGCTTCCAGTACCTCGGTTCCGCCAAATTCGTAACCTCCACCAGCGATCGCAATTGGATCCACTATCACGGGAATGTCCGGGTAGTCTTTAATGAGGGTATGCAGTACTTCGATAGATTCGACACTACCCACCAGGCCGACCTTGAAACACTGGATCGACATATCTTCCAAAATGGCCCGTGCCTGTTGCACCAGCAATGCCGGCTCGGTGGCGGTCATGCTAATGGCATTCTGAGTATTCTGGACGGTCAACGCCGTGGCAATTGGTGCGCAGTGGCAGCCGATACTGAACAAGGTCTCGACGTCCGCCTGCAGCCCGGCTCCACCGGTCGGATCGAGACCGGAAAAACACATGACAGTGGGTTTGCTTGCAATCATGTTGAGAATTCTACTTTGGAAAAGCGTGTCACTATAAAGTGGGCTTTACCACTATCAGGATGACGGCCCCTACTAACATGAAAACCGGTAATTCATTAAATACCCGGAAAAACACGTGCGTCTTGGTCTTGGAGTCCTCCCGTAGTTTCATCATGTACCACCAGCAATAAATATGATGGGCGATGAGTAAGCCTACCAATCCCAGCTTGGCATGCATCCACCACCAGGCCATGAAATAACTCCAATTATCGATCAGTAGCCAGCCACCCAAAAATACTGCAGCCACAACCGAAGGAGTGGTAATCGCCCAGAACAGCTTTCGCTCCATGATGACGAAGCGATCCTGGCTGATCTGGTCTTCACTCATAGCGTGATAAACGAATAGGCGGGGGAGGTAGAACAAGCCAGCGAACCAACAGACTACGAAGATAATGTGGAACGCTTTTACCCAGAGCATTTTCGATTCCCAGAAACAGAAATGAAAAGCTATCACAGCTCCTCATTGATGTCTTGGCGTAAGCACCGTGCTCATCTAAGCTATTGATTTTACGCAATGAAATAGCCTCATTTATTGCAATTTCGGCTAGCGCAGGTAAGATACTCTCCCCTGCAATCAGGATGCTGATAGTTCCTATTAATGGTTGCGGAACTCCCCGGTTCAGATCGACCTGAATCCGACAGTAAACACGCTCTGGAGCATAAGTTGATTAAGGCTGGCATTATTGGTGCGACAGGTTATACGGGCATTGAATTGCTTCGTTTA
>DMJN01000082.1 GCA_003451715.1 Gammaproteobacteria bacterium
ACCGAGATACTCCAGGACAACAAATCCAAGATCTCCGGCCAGGTACCGCTGAAGGAGTTGCAGGCCTACCACTCGCGCCTGAAATCTCTGTCCGGTGGTGAGGGTAGTTACACCGCGGATTTCAGTCATTATGCGAAAGTACCGGTAGAAATCCAGAAGGAACTGGTCAGTGCGTTCGAGCAGCCGGGAGGGGAATAGTTAGTAAGATTCGAGCCCAGGAAAGACGTTTCTGCTGAGATGTTTCTGCGGAAACGTCAATGGGCACTGTCAAGAGACAAGAGACAGGAAACAAGAAACAAGTAAGCACGCTGGACACCCGCAAAATGTATAGCTAAGTCGTTGCTTATTCTTGCCTCAATTTGTGGGTGTCCACAGTTACTCAACTGTTATCAGGCATCCCGAGTCGTAGCATTCTATTCTGCCTGTACACTAACGTGTGATATCTGTAAAATCCTGCCTACAGATAGCTGATCTAGCAAGGTTCTAGAACGAAGGTTTGGCTTTTAAGTGGTAACTGGGCATCCCCTGCTCTTAAGACATCCCACACCATTTGAAAATCACAGTAACAATGCAGCAGTAATTAAGTTTTTTCAATGGGATAAATCACGTTGGAAGTAATAAATTCAGAGCCTCCTCAGGCGTCAATCCACAGCCTGTTGGAGCTTTATCAGAACGGACGATATGGGGATGCCGAGAAGCTGGTAAAAATCCTTGTTGAGAAATTTCCAGACCACCCATTTGCTTGGAAAGTGCTTGGAGTTCTTTTCAAGCAAACCGGCAGAATGTCTGAAGCATTAGAAGCTCACCAAAAATCAGTGTTGCTAGCACCTGAAGATGCCGGAACCCATAGTAACTTGGGTAACACATTGCAAGCTCTCGGTAGATTTGAAGAGTCTGGAGCAAGCTACAGCAAAGCGATAGCCCTGAATCCTGATTATGCCGAAGCCCATAGTAATCTGGGCAACACTTTGCAAGAACTCGGCAGAATGGAAGATGCTGAGTCGAGTCACCGAAAAGCGATAGCACTGCAACCTGGCTTTGTCGGAGCCCATTATAACTTGGGTACCATGCTGCAAGCATTGAACAGACTAGAAGAAGCAGAAGAATGCTTCAAAAAAGCGATAGCACTGAAACCAGACTACGCCAAAGCCTATAGTAACTTGGGTAACACGCTGCAAGCACTCGGTAGGTTAGAAGAGGCTGAAGCAAGCTATACACAAGCGATAGCACTGAAACCAGACTATGCCGAAGCACATAATAACCTGGGCAACACACTGCAAGAACTCGGCAGGCTAGATGACGCTGAAATTAGCTACAGAAAAGCAATAACAGTTGCGCCAGACTTCGCAGAAGCACATAAGAATTCGGGTCTAACCCTGGAAAAACTTGGGAGATTAGAAGAGGCGGAAATAAGCTGTAACAAAGCGATTGAGCTGGCGCCAGACCTTGCAACTTCACATGGTAGCTTGGGTCTGGAGATAAACCAAAGAAGAGCGACAATATTCAAGCCAGACCATGGAGATGCTCAATATAATCTAGGGAAGACGCTATTCGGAGCTGGGCAATTCAAAGAAGCCGCGCAACAGTTTAAAGAAAGAAATCATAGGAATAGTGATACTTATTTATTGAAATATCTCTATGAACTGAATGAAAAATCCCTTTTTTATGACCACTTAGACTCGCTAATAGACCGAGGTGAGGTCAATGCTACGATTGGTTCACTTACTGCACGTGCGGAAATTAGATACGGAATCAAAAGATTTAATACTTTCGCCGGCGATCCATTCGAATATGTTTTGAAAGTTGACTTAACTGAGCGATGTGATTTCGACAATATATTTGTAAAGACTGCCAAAAGCATCCTAACTGATAGTTCCGTTTCCTATAAGAGCCAAGGCGATTTAATTAACGGTCATCAAACAGCAGGTAACTAATTCGATACCAATAGCAACTCCATTCATGAAATTGGAAAAATTATCCATTCAGAAATTGAAAAGTATCGAGTTCATTTTCAGGATAGGGAAGAGGGTTTTTTGACAAATTGGCCAACAAACTACAGTCTTTTTGGTTGGCTGGTTAATATGAAAAGAGGTGGTCATGTAGCCCCCCATATTCATGAATCAGGTTGGCTCATTGGTGCCGTTTACATAAATGTGCCCTCGAATTTGAAGGATGACACCGGCAATTTTGTTGCTTGCCTGGATGATGAAAAAGACACGACGGGGACACAAAAATGTCCGCATGAAATCATTGATGTAGCTACAGGGAATTTGGTCTTTTTCCCAGCCTCTTTAGTGCACTATTCCATCCCATTTGAATCAGACGAAGCGCGCATAGTACTCCCAATTGAAGTCTTTCCAAAAATTTAGAGATCAGAGAGCTAAGGGGTTAGAGAAAAAATACAGTGATTATCCCTCATTGTAACAAACCCAGATTTATCGCTTTCAATGCCGCCTGAGTGTGCCCCCAGGTTTCAGTGAACTTCACTACTGAGCATTTCGAGTTAACGTTATGCTCGTCATAAAATCCATATCACCTTCAAGTGCTGTGTTCCCCGCAGGCATGCCGTTGGCGTCGAATATATGCGCCATCAAGGCGGTGATCTGGGGAATACCGAGACTGCCTGGTTGATCTAAGGGCATGGTATTTGCTATTCGTGTATAAAGCGCAACGGCAGGCACTCCGGCCCAGATGGCATCGAACGAGTTCCCCGAAAATTCCTGCATACTGTGACAACGTGCACAGAGACTGTCGAACAAACCTGCACCGCGCTGAGCCTGTTCGGTAGTGTAAATTCCATCCATTGAAGTCTCGGGTACCTGTTCGGCACAGCTTACGAGCAGTATTGGCATGACGGCAAATACTGCCCGCT
>DMJN01000185.1 GCA_003451715.1 Gammaproteobacteria bacterium
CGCACTGTATTGCTTACGCGTCTTGCGCTTGATGTCACGAATGATCCGTTCTGACGATGCGGGTCGTTCTGCTTGTTTCTGTTTCATCTCAACTCCTCACGTTAGGATGAACAAAAACTCTCCTTTAAACCCGTGCTATATCTGTTCCATAGGTGCTGACGGGGTACAGTGCAGATAATTAACTCTGTATTTTTTAGACGCACAAATTCCGCCTTTGTTACAAAAAAATTAAATGTATAAAATTCAATGGATTAACTGGAAAAAAGTCTAGTAAATCCAGCGCCCTGGCGTGTGCTTGGGCTAGCGTCGCTCGACTATTGCCGCATCGACCAGTGCGGAGAAATTCTCTCGGAAGCCCCCACCCCTGGAAGGAGATACCTGGGCCATGATGACGATAATGGTATTCTGGGCCGGATCGATGAAATAGCGTGTGCCAGCAGATCCATCCCACCAGATGGTCCCTGCCGAAACCGGAAAGTTATAGGCGGAATTGTCCATGACCAGATTGAAACCACCCAGCGTCCAACCGGAGCCCAGCCAGTAGCCACTGGAACCTATCGGCATTGCCGGGTCGGGAACTGCATTGCGATACATCAGATCGACAGTCTCTTCCCGCAAGATACGATTGTCATTAAATACACCACCATCGAGGATCATCTGAGAGAAGTGCATGAAATCCATCACGGATGAAAGCAGACCAACCCCTCCCTCGATCAGGCGAGGTCGTATCGTGAAGGGAATGGGTTCTATCTGATAGGGAAGCAGGCGCCCCTCTGTCGGCCGGTAAACTCTGGCCAGGCGGTCTCTATCGGCACCCTCAGCCCAGAACATGGTGCTATTCATGTTGAGCGGGCTGAGTAGTTGTTCTTCGAGAAACTGCTCCAAAGCTTGACCGGACCAGACTTCCACCAGCTTGCCCAGGATAGTCGCATGTATGCCGTAGCGAAACTGCGTGCCAGGATCCTGGAAAAGCGGCACGCGCGCCACATTACCTACCATCTCATCGAGGGTGATGTTTCTATCCCGCACCCGATTTTCCCGGTAAAGCCGGGAACTCCGACTACCCAGTCCCGAGGTATGGGTGAGCAAGTGAGCGACGGTGATGTCACCTACCCGGTCTCTCACCTGGTTCAAATCGGTGCTGCTGGAATCCCTCAGAACCTGCTGCTCGGCGAACTGCGGAAGATACAAGCTGATGGGATCGTCGAATTGAAACTTGCCTTGTTCATACAGTAGCAATACGGCTGCACTGGTTATCTGCCGGGTCATGGAATAGGTCCGGAACAGAGCGTCATCCCGCATCGGGATAGCCTGTTCCAGATCCAGATTGCCCAGCGATTCGAAGTAGACAATCTTGCCGTCTCGCGCCACGCCGGCAACCACGCCAGCTATATCACCGTCATTGATATGTTGTTGAAGTCTTGCCGTTGCAGCGTCGAGAGCGCTGGCCGACATGCCAACGCTCTCTGGGGAGGCGACTCCCATGTACTGTGCAATCACAGCATTGCTGCATAGCAGGCTGAAAACAATCCCCGTAAATCGCAATGTTCTTCTTGCCATCTTCAAATCGCCACGAATTCCTGTCTATCCCCATTGCTGTTGTCGAAGAAGAACCTGCCATCCTCGACGGTCAGCGTGGGATCGGCACTTCCCGCGGCGGTACCGTCGGTGACATCGAACAGCGGTCTGAGCACCAGATCTACTCCATCGAAGCGAACATCGATCGTACCGTCAGTATTGATTTCAACGCTCTCAACACCGGGAACAGCGCGAGCGGCTTGATCGAATTCATCAGGATTATTGATAGCAGGCCGCATAGTCTGAGAAGTGCCATCTTCATACACGACTCTTATTTCTTCGTCTGCTCCAGAGCCAGTTCGGTATAAGCCAGCTGCATCGCTGGTAATTTCTACTACCGGATCGAAGGCACCAACTACAGGACCACCTCCATCGCTCTCCGGTAGATCAATCCTGGTTTCACCCTGACCCCCAACAGTGACTTCACTACCCAGTATAGCTCCGACTATATCATCCGGATCACGCGCCGTCGGCAGGAGGGGAGTTTGATAACCATCGTCAGTGGTCAACACGTACGCACCCCGATCATCCACGGCTATTCCCGGCGTAAAGCCATCAGCTGCCTGGGTCATATTATCGGCATCAGGAATGAATGCACCTACGGTTGTATCTGGATCACCATCGCTCGCCACTGTCAGGATACCGTCGGGCGATTGCTGGAATCCAAATCCACCGAGGTTTGCCGAATCCAGTGCGCTATCCAGACCCATCAACACACTGTCATCGCCCTGCCCACCACCGAGACTCAGGTCACGGGAAAAATCCGGCAGCGTTGGTAGCGTGGTGCCGTCATCGACACCGGACTGATCGAGTGTCGGAAATGCCAGATCCGCACCCGGAGGCGCGCTAAGATCGCCCGTGGCAGAGTCTATTTGCCAACCAGAAGGCAGAAAATCGGTCACGTCATCGGGAGACACGTTGCTGCGATCGAGACTGGTCAGGAATGCCGGCGGGTCGCCGTCCGGCAAGTTCTGAACTTCGGTTGCATTGAGGTTTGCCAGATCGGTGGGATCGAGATCACGAATAACATCGTCGTCGAGACCGCCCAGATTGTTGCGATCGAAACCCTGCAAGGCTGTTGGGTCGAGGCTGTCAAATTGCTCCACCGAAAGCCCCTTAACCGCATCACGGTCGAGCTGCGACACATGATCGGAGCTCTGGTCGTCGATAGCATCGATCGGAATCATGCCCAGTTGTGTGCTATCGAAGCCAGCGGCTGCAGTCGGATCCAGATTAGCCAGTTGGGTACCCGTTATACCGCCTAATGCACTCGCATCGAGATTATCGACGTGATCACGATCCAGCGCACCGAATGCCTGGTCGCTGAGCTTCCCTAGCTGACCGCTATCGAAACCGCCGACGGCAGTTGGGTCCAGATTACCAACCTGATCCGAGGTGAAGCCGGCCACGGCATTGGGATCGAGATTATCGATGTGATCGCGGCTGAAACCACTGACAGCCGTGGGATCCAGGTTGCCAATATGATCCGAAGAGAAACTGTCCACAGCATTGGGATCCAGTACTCCGAGTTGGGTGCTGTCCAGCGAACCCACTGCAGTTGGATCCAGTCTGTCGATATGCTCACCGGTGAAATCCTTAATCGTATTCGGTTCCAGGTCATCAATAGCGCTACCGTCCAGGTCGCCTATGTCGTTAGGATCGGGTGGGGGTGGCGCGTTCGGGTCACCACAACCGAGAGGAATGTCTCCGGAAGTCGCTCCAGCGCAGGGATCATCAGTTCCATTATCCGGGTGCATTGGATCGTCAGTCCCATCATCCGGGTGCGGCGGATCGTCAGTACCATCATCCGGGTGCGGCGGATCGTCACTACCATCATCCGGAGGCGGGTCCGTGGTAGGTGGTGGTGGTGGATCCGTCTGCGCATAGACAGGTACAGACACGAAGGTCATTGAAATCAGCAGGCAGAAAAAACCTGTGCTGAATAATCTGGAGAGATTGAATTTGAACATCCGGTACACCTCTATGCTTCTGTTATGGCTACAAGCCCACACAATCGCAGGGTTCAGGGTTTTTTGACGCTAAACCTTTTGGTCTTCCATGTCTAGGATATGGGTAACGAATTAGGGACAAAGCCGGGAAAGCTTTACAGCCCAATTGCTATAGCGCGTTATTCCAGAGCTGGCGCGAGCAGTGGCTGCCAGGGAAAAGCCAGATCAGCCAGGGCAATGAAGAAAGGATTCAGTAATTCCCCCTTTTGATTGTAGCGCAGGGGCTTAAATGCCGTATCGAAAACCTCTCCTCCGGCCGCAGATAGCACGGCGTGAGCGGCTGCCGTATCCCATTCACTGGTCAGAGCCAATCTGGGGTAGATATCCGCCCTGGCCTCGGCCAACAAGCAGATCTTCAGCGAGCTGCCCATACTAAGCACTTCCGTTTCACCCAGCTCAGCTTCGATGGCCTTTAACAAGCGGTCCACCAACTCACCACGATGGCTTCTACTGGCAACCACCCGAACCGGGTTGTTGGAATCTATAGGTGCACAGCTAATCGGGTTTGCGACACCCGCTGCGGTCAGCTTCCAGGCTCC
>DMJN01000074.1:0-7807 GCA_003451715.1 Gammaproteobacteria bacterium
ACTGGGTGAGAGGCTATCCCTTTGCGGATAACTATGCACCGCTGTTGCCCAAGGGCACCATTCTTCATATTACCGGCTATTTCGATAACACAAGTGACAATTACAATGTGCCAGATGCGCGCAACTGGCAGGGCTCTGGCAACCGCTCGGTAACAAATATGTTCATCGACCTGGGTATCCGGGTGACCATGACCGATGAGCAGTTTAAGGAAGAGATGGAGAATCGGCGCAACACCTTGAATCTTGGTGTCAACGACCATGTGATTGGTTGTCCACTGTGTCTGGCACCTCTGGTATGGCCGATTGAAGATTCAGGGGCCAGTGACTGAATGAGAATGAGTTAGCGGCACCGACAGGGGCGAAGCAGCCCCTGTGGTGCCCGCACACGATTCAGACACAAACGGCGAGGGCCAGAAATGAACCTCGCCATTTTTACCAACAATGAACTATTACAGACGGAGATCTTCCTGAGAAGGCAAGAAGCTAGATATGAAACTAGAGCCCAATGATTTGTTAAAATCCATCCTCGTACTCCTCGCCGGTAGTCTGGCACTCGTGTCTACTATTGCGATGGCAGCTCAACCCTACGAATACACCAAGCATAGCTACAGAAGTGGTCAACACACCGAAGTCGCTTATGAAGGTTGGCGAGAAAATGACGGGGGTACGATCACACTAACCTTCGGATACTTCAACCACAACTGGGATGAGGAGCTGGATATCCCCATCGGTGAAAATAACCGCTTCACAACCGGTAATCCGGACCGCGGTCAGCCCACTCATTTCCTGCCGCGTCGAAATCGGTTTACCTTTGATGTGGTCATGCCTGCAGACTTTTCAGGAGACGATGAACTGGTGTGGGAAGTGACTTCCCCGAACGGTGTGACCAGAGCTGCCTATGGCACCCTCAGGGAAGATTATAAAATAGAAAATTTGACCATCATGTCGGAAACCGGGGCGCTGGGAGCCGGGACGTCCAATCCGGAACTCAGGGCGAATAGACCACCGGTTTCGGAGATAATCGGAGACCAGGTACGAACTGTCAATGTAGGTCAGCCACTGACTTTCCAGACTCGGGTAAGCGATGATGGTATTCCTGAAGCCCACGATCCCATGAGGCTCATCAGGTTGCTCGGGGGCGCAGCTGCTGCTTTTGCAACGCCTGAAGCAGTCCGTGAAAGAATGATGATGATGCCACCACCGAAGCCTACCGTGGCCAAAAATAATGGGCTGTATCTATCCTGGAACTTGTACCGTGCACCCGAATCTGTAACAGCGGCACAAAATGTTGTCCATTTCGATCCGCCGCAGGTTAAACCCTGGGAAGATACGCGACCCTCAGCTAATTCACCCTGGGGCTGGATGTGGATACCACCCGAGTTACCAGAGGATGGTATTCACGAAGTGTCCGTCACCTTCGACGAACCCGGCACCTACCTGCTCTGGGGCCGGGCGGATGATGGCGGACTTTACCAGGATCAATACCTGACGGTTAATGTGACACCTTAGCATCGATCTGGCTACAATGACTTAAGCGACAAAGTGGAACCAGGGGAGGAGCTTCTTTCCCTGGTTTTTTTGTGTCTGCAAATCGAGGCTTTTGATTCTGAGGAGAGATGTTTCCCATAGTCAGACAAAAGAGTCTTTTCTTACTAAATTTGCGAGGATAGGAGATAATTGCGCGAATACGGGCAAATGAAATAGTCGCCCGCACCATATAACGTCACCTGATTATCGCTTATTGTAATAACAGCGCCGCAGATTATTACCGGCAGAGCCTTGTTTCAAAGGCAGGTAAAATTGTCTGATTACTGAATCCATTAGAGGACCAGCTCGGTGTCTGCTTTACATTTTTCCTTCAAATGAATAGGCCCATGGATACTAGAAAATTACGTAGTTTATTATTCACCAGCCTGCTTGCTGCTTTCGCTTCCTGTGGCCCTGCCGAACAAGGGGAAGAGCAAGAAGCTAGCAACTCAGCGGTGGAATTTGCTCCCCTGGAAGGTACTAACTGGCAACTCGTGCAATTAGTAGTGACGGGTGGTTTTGTTTTTACGCCCGAAGAACCAGGTAAGTACGTGCTGAATTTTCGCAGTGAGAATCGGCTTACCGGAACTTCAGACTGCAATCGGATAACGGGTGCGTGGCAGCAGGAGAGTACGACGCTGCGCTTCGAGCCTTTTTCCGCAACCCGATCCTTGTGCGAGCCAGGTTCTTTGCACAATTATTTGGTATTGAACTTGGGGGCTGTGGTCGCCCATACTTTTCTTGACGGGCATATGATAATGACCACCACCACTGAAGGCGTTGAGATAGAGTTTGAACCCAGCAAGTAAAATAGCGCCGGGCAGATCACATTATTGGCATGTCAAAAAAGGGATGCTGGAAAATATCGACGACATTTCAGTCACGATCAATTAAATCCCCCATCCCCTTTTACCGAGGTGTTTCTGAAATAAATCAATTCCCTGAAAGGGTTTCCCGTACCGCCCGTGTTAGTCCCTCGGATGCCAT
This sequence comes from Gammaproteobacteria bacterium, assembly GCA_003451715.1. Classification (GTDB taxonomy): domain Bacteria; phylum Pseudomonadota; class Gammaproteobacteria; order Pseudomonadales; family Pseudohongiellaceae; genus UBA9145. The sequence continues at coordinate 2,515 of DMJN01000074.1, forward strand.
GCCCCAACGCGCACCTTCTGCCATGGCAGCTTCGAGACTCGAACCATTAGCGAATGCATTGATGGCGAAGAGCCCCCCTACCCGGTTGCCGGAGGCGCAATGCACCAGTACGGGATCATTGCCCAGGCTATCGAGCAGCTGCTGCAGCGATTGTGCATTTTCCTGAGTGACTCCGGCAGCACCACCTACCGGGATTGAGTAATACTGCATGCCCAGAGCTTCAACAGCGGCTTTCTCTTCGAAGTCCACCTCTTCCCTGGCGGTTCGCAGGTTTATAACGTGCCTCACCCCGGCATTTCCCACGGCCTGCAATTGATCCTCGGTGGGTTGCCCACTGGAGAGGACATTGCCTTGCGGGGCGCGCAAATTAAAGATCTCGGCCGCACGAACCGCATCCAGGTCCAGGGTCGGTGTACTGGCACATGATGCCAGCAGTAGCAAGCTCAGGGTGCCGATCAGGTGGCGCAAGCTATTGATTTTATTCATTGGTTTTCCTATTGGTTGTATCTACTTATGGTGATGGTTGGGGCCTATTGTAAGTAGCCCGCGGGGTGGGTGCCAGTAGATCATTGGCTCAGTCGCAATTTGTTGCATTCCGCTTAAGGAAAACTGGGGCCACTTGCGTTACATTTGGGCATAACATGATCGATCTGTATACCCCGATAGCTCGACTTTCCGCAGCTTCTGGGATCGAATTTCCAACATCCTGATTTCAGGAATTAAATGACAAACGGAGGACACTCCATGAGCAATGAAGCCGACAAAATCAAGGCACGCCGCCGTTTTCTTACCGGCATGGGCGTGGTAGCTACCACCGCAACCCTGGCCACATCGGCTCAGGCACAGCAAAGCAGCAGTGGCAGACGTGGATTCACTCCCGCACGCCATGAGGAAGATAGCTGGATGGATGCCATACCCGGTAGCCATCGGGTATTCGTCGATTCTTCCACCAAGCCCGGTGGTGTTACGGCAATGAACTATGCCAATAACCTGATGGTTGGACACACTACGGGTTATGCGGGTGAGGAATCTGACAATGCCATTATCGTCTGCTTCCGTCATGCATCCACCGCACTTGGCTTCAATGATGCCATGTGGAAGAAATACAGCGGTTCGTTCAATCGGGGCCTGGGTTTCAATGATCCCAACACCGACGGGCCATTCGAAACCAATCCGCTGCATATGGAAGTGTCCAGGTTTGTCAATCGGGGAAACACCATACAGTCATTGATTGAGCGGGGAATCAGTTATTGCATCTGCAACAAGGCTACTCAGTCACTTTCTGCTGGCCTGGCCAGGGGCTTTGACGGATCAGCCGATGAGATTTACCAGGAGTTGATTCAAAATAATATAGACGGTAGTCGCTTCGTCGCTACCGGCGTGACTGCCGCCACTCGTAACCAGGAGTATGGTTACAGCCTGCTTTATGCGGGGTAGTGAGGGGAAATGAGAGGTAGCGAGAGGTAAGTCAGCGCCCTGACGTGGGCACTGCTACAAGATTTCGCAGCAATAACGCCAGTGCCGTTCAGTGCCACTGGCGTTATTGCTGTGTCTCAAGGTTGCGATAATATTCTCTAATGGGTTCGAACGGTCCATAACGGTGCTGATCGATGGGGAAATCATCGGCATAGGGCGGGTACGGACTGTCCACTCGCTTGTCGGTTAAATCCGGAAAATCCAGTTCCAGATTGGCACGCTGCGGGCGCTCATGGGAATTAACAAAGGCGGCAACGTCGTAGGCCTGGTCATCCGTCAGATCCGGTTGTCCCAAAGGCATGCGCGACTTGATAAAGCGTGCGGCGGTGAGGACACGGGTCATGCCGGCGCCATTGTTGAAACTATCCGGCCCCCATAGTGGTGGAAAGAGATACCCGTCTGCGGGATCTGTAGTTTCCCAGAGCCCTTCACCGTCTTCGCCATGGCAAAGCTGGCAGCGCTCTTCATAGACAATCTGCCCGGCTTCCGCATCTGCTCTGCGGTTTGGTTCGGCAAACTCTGGCGGCTCATCCGGCGCCCGTTTGCTCTCACCCATCAACCCGTATTGCAGGTAGAGATTCTGGATATACATCTCTATGGACACCATCTCGATACTGTCCCGCGATAATTCCCGGCCATTCATACTGCGGGTCATGCAGCCGTTTATGCGATCCCTAAGATCCCGCTCTCCGCCGTCGCGCCCTGAGAAACGGGGATAAGCCACATCCGTCTGCAGCAGTGACAGGGTCCCCGGTTCATAACCAGTCTCCAGATGGCAGGAGGCACAGTCCATGCCGGTGCCGGAGAAGCGCATGGCCGGGTCTTCGTGCCCTGGCCCCATGTACCTCGCAGTCTCACGCACCAGCAACCTGCCGTATTCCACGCTGGGCTCGGTGACAAGCGAACCGGCTCCATTCCCCCGGGGATAGTAGGTAACGACGATGATCATAACGCCGATGCCTATTACGCCTGCCGCAGTCATCGCAGCTATCAGGCTAATTCCGCGCTGTCTTCCCAATGATGTTGTTGTGGTAATCAATAATTTCACGCTATTGCTGCTCCGAATTAGAGTCCTGCTTATCTTGCATTGTCCGATCATACTTCGACAATTGCCTGAGGAAAATGTATTTCGGTGCTTCGACGCGTTCCCGCAATTCAGGATTCAGTACGTAGGCCAGGCTGAATGCCGCGGCCATCAGTAGCGTCAGAGTAACGATGACTATACTAATCATTTGTGCTGCTCCCATCTTCGGTGTCTGAAGTAACCACGGCCTGTGCCACCTGCGGGCCTGTCTGAAACAGGGAACGAATGTACTGGGTCGACGCGATCATTTCCGCTTCGTTGAGCCTGTCTCCCCAGGGTGCCATCGATGTGCCTGCTATACCCTGGCGTAGCGCCCTCAGCGCCGCTTCCTCACTCAGTAATTCTCGGGTGAAATCAGTCGGCATGATGGGTATGGGCAGGTTGTTCGCTGCAAAACCATTGCCGTCACCGTTGTCTCCATGACATTCGGCACAATGAGTCTGGTAGACCTGTTGTCCGACTCCAAGCTGTGGGTCTGTAGCAATGGCGGTTTCGACCTGACTGAAATCCTCCACCACCTGGGCCAGTGCGCTCAATTGAGCGGGAGCGAGGTCACGCCATGCAGGCATAGAGGTTTCGTACACCCCGTTCCAAAATATGTCGGCGAGCAGATCCCGTCGGTAGCGATGTTCCGTCAGATCCACCGGCGGCGGCTCCAACCAGGAAGCTGCCGGCCCATCGCCCCTGCCTTCGACACCATGACAGCCACTACAGTTTTCCTGCCATAGTTGCTGACCCGAGCGTTCATCTGGTGTTCCATTCAAGGCCGGAGCAGAACCCCTGGGCCTGGTCTTGGCCGGATGAGCGTTGATCACATCGGAGCTCAGAGATTCCAGAGAGCGTTCGTCTTCAGTGAGACTGAGGCCAAGATCATCGCCTTCGGGCCAGGCCAGTTCCCGCTCCCGTCCCAGACTATCCAGGTAGGCAACCAGATCGAGTGCATCCAGGCGCGGACTGTCGGGAGAACCATTAAACATTTCCGGGTAGGCAGGCATTATGGACTGCGGAACCACGCTGCGAGGAGAAAATAGATGAACCAGATGCCACTCGTCGGTGCGTGTGTTTGTAGTGCGCGCCAGGTCCGGGCCGATGCGGCGCGTACCCAGCATGTGGGGAGTGTCCAGCCTGCCTTCCCAGGCCAGGCTGGGCGCACCGAAGCGCCTTATGTCGGCTTCGGTATAACGTACTTGTTGGGTATGGCAGTAGCTACAGCCCTCCCGCGCGTAGATAGCACGCCCGCGCTCTTCCGCCGGGGCCAGCCCGAGGGATGCCGCCGGCGCCAACGCCGCAGTTTCCCGTGTCAGGCTTTGCAGCGGCATCAAGCCGAGCAGGGAAACCGAAAACACGAAGAAACCAACGCCCGCCACGAAAGCGACTAAATAGGACATACGCAGTGCCGCTGACAGCCCGCCGCCAGTAGGTGTTGACTCTGCACCATCGGCGCTGGAGTGGTTGATAGTGGTTCGCTGCACATCCGAGGTTTCAGCGGAATCGGTCTCAGTTGATCCACTCATCAGGCCGTATAGCACCAGCACGAAACCAACGGCGATGGGTATAGCAGACAGACTGCGAACCAGCCAATAGGGTATGGATGCGGTCACCGATTCCAGCCAGGGTGCGCTACTCTGCCAGGAGTCACCCTGTACGAAGCCGGCGATGGTCAGGTCAATCACCATCAGAGTGATGCCGATTGTCAGCAACCAGTAGGCCCAATCCAGGGCTCTGAGATTCACCCGTGCGTCTGGCATTCGCTGCCAGGCATGAACGATGCCGGCGATGCCCGCAAACGTGGCAAATCCCAGCATAGACAGGTGTGAGTGACCAATAATGTAGTCAGTGAAATGAATTGCACGGCTAGCCGCCAGGTCAGCCTGCCAGGAACCCTGCAGGCTTACAACCACGTAGAACACCACCGACATGGATGCGAAGCGTAGTACGATGTTCTTGGGTATCAACCCGCAACCCCGCATCGACAGCATCAGATTGGTAACTACAATCACGACTACCGCACCCAAAATGAATGAAGCAGCGATGGCGATCAGTTGTGTGCCCATGGGAATGGCGGAGTGGATATAGTGATGAATTCCGTTCAGTGGATAGATAAAGAACAATCCCCAGAATCCCAGCATGGAGAGGAAGTGGCTGTATACGGGCCGACCGGTATTGGCGGGTATTACGAAATACAGAACAGCCAGTCCCAGAGGCGTGACATACAGGCCGACCGCATCGTGAATCCACAATCCACTGAATGCTGCGCCGGCTGCACCCGGCACAAATTCCGGCACCAGATTACCCATGGGAAAGATCAGCAGGATAAAAACCAGGGAGCCTATGATGTACCAACTGGTTACATACAGGTTGTCAAAGCCATGCTTGAAAAACGGTGGCAGAAACTGGATCGCGGCTAAAACGAAAGCTATTACGATCACCACGTCCACAGGCAGGGGAAATTCAGCCCATTCCAGCGGCTGGCTGTAACCGCTGAGCACCAGAATCCAGCCGGGAGTCATCACCGCGAAGTTCCACAGGGCAAACAGCCATAGACCGAGTCCGCGATTGCCTATTGCTCTGCCACTGAGGACTGGTACGGCATAGTACATGAATGCCAGGAAGGCATTACCTAGCCAGCCCAGCATGATTCCCTGGGTATGGGCATAACGCATGCGCCCCCAACTGGGGAACACACCGATCAGGTCGGGGAAAACAAACTGCAGCGAAATCAGGATGCCAAAT
>DMJN01000074.1:8191-13653 GCA_003451715.1 Gammaproteobacteria bacterium
AGGGAATCGATTGGCGGACCACCGTGGTCGGTAGGTCCGTTTTTTTCCTTACTTGTTGCTACTTCCGCTGTTTGCATGGGCTACCCGGCGATGATTGCGCTCTACACTTATTTTCAGGGACGAGGTGGGTAACATACTGAAATTTGGCGACATTGGTAAGCCCAGCCACGTTTTCATTGTGGCTATTGTGCCAGAATTTTGATCAAGATCAGCAGAATATGTGTGGCTCAGGCCTGGAATACCGTAGAATGCCGGTTTCAGCGCTTATAGACGTACAAGCTGGGGCCGGATGTGCTAACGTCGTCGGGCACAGCATCACAACACACCACTAGACATTTGCAATAGAAGATAGAGAAATTCAGGAGATAGTCATGTTAAGAAACAAGAGCTCACTGGTATTGCTGGCTGCGGCATTGTTCGCTTCGAGCCACCTCGCAGCACAATCAGACCAGGCAATTATTGAAAAGGCATTGACGCCGCTACCGGAAGAACTGCGGGCGGATGCAACAGTGTATCGCTATGATGACGATGGCAATCGTGTCACCCTCAAGGAAGGTAGCAATCAAGTCGAATGCACCCCCACCGACGAAGAAGGCTTTACCCGTTGCGGCCCGTCAGCACAGAGGGCACGCCGCGACCTGCAGGCCAAACTCAGGGCACAGGGATTGGAGGGAGAAGAGATGCAGATGGCAATGCAGAAGGCCGAAGACGAGGGACGCATTCCGGCCCGAAAATTTGGTCAGATGGCTTACAGGCGCTTCGATACCCCCGAACGTATCATGTATCTGATGGTGGTTTCTCTGCCTTTTGCTACTGCGGAAGAACTCGGCATGACCTCTGCTTTTGGGCGCGACAATGCCCTGGCAGGCAAAGGCACTCCCTTTATGATGCGTTCTGGAACTGCCGGTGCTCACCTGATGATTCCCATCAATGGCACCGAGATTTCCAATAAAGGGAACTAAGCTGGAGCAACAGGAGACAGAGCACGGTTTTGCATTTTTGGAGCAAGAGCTGCTTAATCGTGGTCTGTCCCCAACACTGGTTGTTGGATTTCAGATGTGCATGCGCCCGCTTTCAACGCGGCTTGTATTGGCTTTGAGGGATCAATAGATTGATGAGAAAACAGCAATCTGTTCTGGCTGCTTGTTTCAATGTGGCTGATGTTTGTTTTTCCAACAAGCGTAGCGCAACTCCCTTTCAGTGAACGACTACCCAAACAGCTACTGGACGTGGACGCCCCTTCGACACGGGTCGTCGGAGCAACCGGTGACATGGCGTATGTAGAGCGTGGTTGCCGCCCGGCGCTGCCCACTGCTGCAATCCGCTCTCGCATTGTAAACACGGTTGTGCAGGAATGGGCTTACTTCGGTTATAACATTCTGGATCTTACCCAGACCCGCGAATCTGATCCAAACTACACGCCACAGCGTTGGCGACGCGCACCTATCGATCCGCTGGAGGCGACCAGGGTGGCAAGCTCTATTGCAGGCCATTGGTCTACAACACCATCCAGCGCATGGATTCTGGAGTGCCAAAATCAGTCCTGGAATTCACGGGGCAGCGGATCCCGTTGGCGCAATCCCTGGTCTGCAGCCTTCATATCCTGGGTCATGTGCGAGAGCGGGCTGGGTGACCCTCGCGTATTTCGTCGAGCCATTGCTCATCACAGCTACATCGATCAGGCGATAACGGCCACGGAAGACGACGCGTCGATGGCGGCGTTTATGGCCCATGATCCTGGCGAATTTCCCATCCTGCCAGGGGGCCTGCTGTGCCGCAGCAGCAGACCAAATTACCAATCCATCGCCGCGCGCCGGCAACAACTTGGTGAAGGGGCACGCACCCACTGCGACATTGTTGTCAATCTGGACAGCACAAACCGCCGCATCATGACCATAGGCGGCAACGTAAGAGGCTGGGTTCGGCTCAAATTATTGCCCGCCGAGATTAACGCCGACGGCCTGTTAGCGCCGGCGCCCTACAATGGCCGCCGCATCTTTGCCCATCTGAAATTGCAGGAAACCCCGGCAAATGACCACACGCTGGAGCAGAGTCCGACAGTACGATCGTTATTGTGCAATGAAAACCATGCCGGGCGCTTGTCGATCACAGATACCTTTTCAATCGAGTGTTCTAAATCTGTTAGTGCGGATTAGTTGACCCCCCAGGCCGGGAAGACGCAGACTGTGCGGTGTGGTATACCAGACTTTAGAAAACAAGAAGAACGAGGACGAACCATGAACAGCAAATTCCCAAAAATCTTTTTGATCGCTGCAAGCATTTGCACCGTCAGCTTTGCCATTGCTGCGGACAGTCTACCGCTTGTACAACCCGAGGAAGTTGGATTTTCATCCGAACAACTGAATAAAGTAGAAAGTTACTTTGCCAGCAGAGTCGAGAATGGCGAAATAGCCGGCATGGTCACCTTAGTGGCCCGCCACGGAAAAATCGCCCATTTCAGCGCCGTGGGCTATCAGGATGCGGAACAGGAAATTCCCATGGAGAAGGGCACGCTGTTTCGTGTCTATTCCATGACCAAGCCAATCGTCTCAACCGCACTGATGATGTTGTATCAGGACGGCCTGTTCCAGCTGACCGATCCGTTATCCAAGTTCATCCCGGAATTTGCCGACCTGCGCGTATTGCGATCTCCTAACGGACCGCTGGATGAAACCGTTGCCATGCAGCGGCAACCTACGGTGCAGGATATCTTGCGGCACACCGCTGGTTTTTCCCATTGCCTGGGCAACAGTGAATACGATAGGGCTTGTGTCGAGCTCGGTTTATTCAGCCCGGAAACTTCACTGGAAGAAATGATGACTGCCCTGTCAAACATTCCGCTGATGAACCAACCGGGTTCCCAGTGGCGCTACAGCGTCGGGCCCGATGTCGCGCTGAGACTAGTGGAAGTAATCTCCGGCATGTCTGCCGACGACTACCTGGAACAGAAAATGTTCGCCCCGCTCGGTATGACTGATACCGGCTACGTGGTCAATTCAGACAATGCCCATCGCCTGTCTCCTATTCACTGGAAGAAAGACGGCGAGTTTGTACCCATAGACGAAGCCCACGGCAGACCGCCCGGTGGAGTGCTCTCTCAGCCCTGGTCAGTCAACAGTTATACCTTTGACCACGAATACAAAGGCGGCAGCCTGGGCCTGGTGTCTACCACCGAAGATTATTTTCGCTTTGCACAGGCCATGCTTAACGGCGGTGAGCTGAACGGAGAACGCATTCTCGGCCCGAAGACTGTTGAGTTCATGAGCAGAAATCACCTGAACGAACAACAAGCCAGTACCTTCTCCCCTGCCCTCGGCTTTGGCCTGGGTTTCGCAATGGTTAAAGATCCAAGCCGCGCGGGCTATCCCGCCTCAGAAGGCACTTTCTACTGGTCCGGCGCTGCAGCCACCAACTTCTGGATAGATCCGGTTGAAGACATCGTCGTTGTGTCGATGACTCAACACATGGGCGTCAGAGGCACTGGTGCACTGCGCGGCGAATTAAGCGCCCTGGTTTATGGCGCTCTTATAGAATAGCAATCAAATCTACGTCTCCACTGGAGGATCAACATGTTCCAACGCCGTGAGTTTCTCAAATTCCTCGCCGCCAGCCCCCTGCTTACCAACTACTCTGCCTTTGCACAGGAGGTGGAAGAAACCTTGGGGGAGCGTCTAACCGACCCTTCAGAGATAATCAACGTGTGGGAGATGGAAGCGGTGGCCCGTGCCAAAGTGCCCCCTGCCCATATGGGCTATCTGCTTACCGGGGTCGATAGTGATGAGACCTTAAGGGCTAATCGTGAAGGTTTTACCCGCTTTCAAATTCGCCCTCGCCGTCTGGTGGATGTGAGTAGCACCGACATGTCGGTCAACGTGCTAGGCGCTGAAGCCGACTCTCCATTTTTTCTCTGTCCCCTAGGCAGCCAGGGGGCTTTCCACGCCGACGCAGAACTGGGTTCCGCCAGAGCGGCCGCGGCCAAGAATCACCAGATGATATTGTCCACCATGTCTTCAACTCCCATCGAAGCGGTAGCAGAAGCCCGGGACAATCCGCTGTGGTTTCAACTGTATGTCGCCACTCCCTGGGAAAATTCCGCAACCATGCTACGGCGAGCAGAAGCCGCCGGTTGCACCGCCGTAGCCCTGACTATTGACCTGCCTGCAGGTCGTAACACGGAAACCGATCAACTGATGGCTCGGGAAGACGACAGGGACTGTGCTGAATGTCATAGCCCGCCACGACTCAAGCCAGCCTTCGACGGATTGAACATGCGCGGCTTCGGTGTAATGAATAATGCTGCCATGACCTGGGATGTGATTGGTCAGATGAAAGAAGTCACCAATATGAAAGTCATTATTAAGGGTATTGAAGTGGGTAGTGATGCGGCACTGGCTGTTCAATATGGCGCCGATGGCATCATCGTATCCAATCATGGGGGCCGGGCGACCGAGACCGGGCGAAGCACTATCGAATGCTTACCGGAAGTCATCGCTGCCGTAAACGGTCGGATTCCAGTCATTATCGATGGCGGTATTCGCAGGGGCACCGATGCATACAAGGCACTGGCTTTGGGAGCATCGGCGGTTGGCATAGGGCGACCTTATGTGTGGGGGCTTGGGGCATTTGGTCAGGCCGGTGTCGAGCGGGTGCTGGAATTATTGAATCGTGAGTTGGCGATAACCATGCGAGGCAGTGGCACACCTACTATTGCTGATATTGGCGCTTCCTATGTTCACGATGTGGGGCATAGGGTGCCGCGGGGCAAGTTGGGTAGGGATCTTCTTTAAGACGGGGACTGTACCATGACTGCAAATATCCTGGCAGTAAACATTAGACTCATCACCTTTGTCCTGGTCATGCTGGGTGGCATCGCAACCGTTGTAGCGGATGCGCCTACCATCGATCCCGCCGATGATGCCCGCTATCTAGGGCCCATCGAAGACCTCTATGCCTGGACCCCGGAACAGATCGTGGCGGGTTTCCGTAACATGGATAAGATCCTTCCCACACGTGGAATCATGACCGGAGAAGCGGTTCTCCCGTTATCTCTGGATCTGGTTAACCTGGACGATACGGTGATTCGGTCCGGGGCAACTACCCTGACCCTGGATGAATATTTCAAGCGGCAGAGTGTCGCAGGATTGTTGGTCATCAAGGATGGCAAGATCGCCTACGAGCGCTATGGACTTGGCAATACCCAGGACACTCGCTGGGTGTCATTCTCCGTCGCAAAATCCGTCACTTCCATGCTGGTAGGCGCTGCGGTTCACGATGGCTATATCGAGAGTATCGATTGTACCCCGTCAGCACCTATGGAACAGATATAGCACGGGTTTAAAGGAGAGTTTTTGTTCATCCTAACGTGAGGAGTTGAGATGAAACAGAAACAAGCAGAACGACCCGCATCGTCAGAACGGATCATTCGTGACATCAAGCGCAAGACGCGTAAGCAATACAGTGCG
>DMJN01000004.1 GCA_003451715.1 Gammaproteobacteria bacterium
GAACCGGTAAATGGTGGCAGGCTGTCCTCCGGGATGAAGCTGCGCCCCTGGACGGAGCAGCAACGGCTGACTGCTGAGAAGGGAACCCTGGGGCTCTACCTGTCGGGGCATCCCATTCACGAGTACCTGGGGGAACTTAAGCACATTACCAACGGCAGGCTGGCTAATCTACGACCGGAACGGGGCACGCAGCGCGTCGCCGGCCTGTTGCATGATTTTCGCACCATGAAGAACAAGGCCGGCGATAGCATGGCATTCCTGATGCTCGATGACAGCAGTGGCCGCTTCGAGGTTTCGCTGTTTGCCAAGGAATACGAAAAATACCGGGACCTCATCCAGAAGGATCAGATTCTGCTGGTGGAATGCACCGTCAGTATGGATGACAACAGCGGCGGCATGAAGGGACGCGCCAAACAGATCATGACCCTGGCTGCAGCCCGCAAGCGTTTTGCCCAGCGACTGGCCCTGAGCCTGAACCAGACGGCATTGCCGGTGGATTTCTGTGAACATCTGGCGAATATACTGGCGCCCTATCGCAGAATAGAGGGCGCGGCAGAAAAGCTGCACTTGAACGCCTCTAGAACCCATGACGAGGCCAGTAATAGCGGTAAGCCGACGACGGAAACCCAGGGCTGCCGGGTTGTTATCAATTACGAACGCTCCGATTCCAGGGGGTGTATAATGCTGGGTCAGGATTGGTGCGTATCACCTGCCGATGATCTTATTCAAAGACTACGGATGGAATACGGTAAAGATAAGGTCGCGCTGGACTATCATGGAAAATAGAATTTTCCTCAGCTACTCCAGCGCTACCAGGACGATATAAACCGCTAACAGAGCCTTTGTATTAATGGATCCGAACTACCTCGAATTTGAACAACCCATTGCAGAGTTGGAAGCCAAGATCAGCGAGCTGAGACTGGTGGGCTCGGACAATGAGTTGAATATCAGCGAAGAAATCCAGAATCTCAAGGACAAGAGCACCATGCTCACCGAGAAGATCTACTCGAATCTGACGTCCTGGCAGATCTCCCAGGTGGCACGACACCCACTGCGGCCCTATACTCTGGATTATATCGAGTACCTCTTTACCGACTTCGATGAGTTGCATGGCGATCGGCTGTATGCCGATGACCAGGCAATTATTGGTGGGCTGGCAAGGCTGGAAGACCAGCCGGTGATGTTGATCGGCCACCAGAAGGGCAGGGGCACCAAGGAGAAAGTGCGGCATAACTTTGGCATGCCGCGCCCGGAAGGCTACCGAAAAGCACGCCGACTGATACAGCTGGCCGAGCAATACCGGATTCCCGTATTAAGTTTTATAGATACACCTGGCGCCTATCCGGGAATGGATTCTGAAGAGCGAGGCATTAACGAGGCGATCGCTGAAAACATGGCGATGATGTCCCGCATTCGTACCCCGTTGATTGCCACCGTAACCGGTGAGGCAAACTCCGGAGGTGCCATTGCCATTGGTGTGGCCGACCAACTCAATATGCTGCAATACTCCACCTACACGGTGATTACTCCCGAGGGCTGCGCCACCATTCTCTGGAAGTCATCCAAACATGCGGCCGCCGCCGCCGAAGCGATGGGAGTGACCTCGGAACGGCTGCAGGAACTCGGCATCGTCGACGAGACCATAGCCGAGCCACTGGGCGGCGCCCACCGTGACGTTGCAGGCACCGCCACCAGTATCAAGGTCGCGCTGGTTGAACAAGTCAATCGTCTGATGGCGATGGATATCGACGAACTGGTACAGCGCCGCTACGAGCGTCTGATGAGTTACGGAATCAGCAGCCAATAGCCTGGCCTGGCAGAAGTAGCGGTGAGTGCCACAAGCTTCTATAAACCAAACCATGAAATTTGACCCTGACAATCTGGCCACGGCTCTGCAATCGATGCCGCCCTGCAATTCGGTGCTGCTGGGGCTCAGCGGTGGCGTCGATTCCATCGCCTTACTCCATGCCTTGCAATCCTTGCGAGTGGATTCTCGGGTGTCATTCGCGCTACGGGCTATACACGTTCATCATGGTTTGCAGGTGGAGGCGGATGGCTGGCAAGCATTCTGTGAAGCCTTTTGTGATGCGCATCAGATTCCACTGGAAGTTGCTTTAGTACATGTGGAGATTGGTGAACCAGGCAATAACGCCGGCCTAGAAAACGCGGCACGCAATGCCCGTTACCAGGCATTCGAGACCAGCATGCAGGAAGGGGAGGCTCTGTTGCTGGCTCATCATCTGGATGACCAACTGGAGACATTCCTGTTGCGGTTGATGCGCGGTGCCGGGACGCGAGGCCTGTCCGCAATGCCCCATTATCGCCTGTTAGGGAAAAGTTTCCTGTTTCGTCCCTTATTAGAGTTTTCCAGAGAGAGCATCGAGGCCTACGCGGGAGAGCAGGATCTTCAGTGGGTCGAAGACACCTCCAACGCAGATACCCATTTCGATAGAAACTACTGCCGACATGAACTCATGCCTCGTATACAGCAGCGCTGGCCGGATTATCGGGACAGCTGGAGCAAATCGCTGACCTTGATTACTGAGGCGGAGGGCTTGCTGAGCGAGCTGGCGGAGATTGACCTGCAGTGCGTCGTCAGCGAGCGTGCCGACCGTTGCGATGCTATCGATGTAGAACGCCTTACCCAGCTATCGGAAATACGGCAGCGTAATGTGCTGCGCTTCTGGCTGGCGGGCCTGGGGCTTACTGAAATAGGCTGGAACCGCCTGCAACAACTCAGCAGGGAAATTATCACCGCCAGAGGGGACAGCCAGGCGATGCTTAGCCTCGATGGCTTTCGCCTGCAGCGCTTCAAGAACGATCTGTGCGCCATTCGGGATCTGCCCGCTCCCCAGCATGACCAGCGAGTGGAATGGCAGACCGATAAAGATCCGAGTCTGCAGCTCCCCGACAACGGCAGATTGCTGGCCGCATCCCAGCTCGGAGGAGGCCTGCGTGCGGAAATGGGAGACTCTCTTCAAGTCAGATACCGGCACGGCGGCGAGACCTGCCAGATGCTGGGGAGACCCACCAAGTCTCTGAAGAAACTATTGCAGGAACATGAGGTGGCACCCTGGCTACGGGACCGCATTCCCTTGATCTATGCCGGCGATGAGTTGGTGTGCATTCCCGGCATAGGTGTCGCCGCTTGCCAGGCGGCACACGCCGATGAGCCCGGATTAACGATCAGCTGGGAGAGTCCACAATTCCCTATCGCCCCATAAGAACTAATTGCGATCGCTGACGTCGTTCCGTTTGTTCTGGACAGGGGCTTCTGGTAAGCTGTAACTCCATCTGTATGGGTCAGCGCCTGGCTGATTCGCAGTATCGAGATGGGGCCTCAATGACTCGCTATATATTCATTACCGGTGGTGTAGTTTCCTCGTTGGGCAAGGGTATTACCTCTGCATCCCTGGCAGCAATTCTCGAGGCCCGCGGCCTCAAAATCACCATGTTAAAACTGGATCCCTATATCAATGTGGATCCCGGCACCATGAGCCCGTTCCAACACGGCGAGGTGTTTGTTACCGCAGACGGAGCGGAAACCGATCTCGATCTCGGTCACTACGAACGCTTTAGCCGCGCCACCATGACGCAGAAGAACAACTTCACCACCGGCAGGGTGTATGAAGAGGTGCTCAAGCGCGAGCGGCGCGGTGATTACCTGGGAGCCACCATTCAGGTCATTCCTCATATCACCGATGAGATCAAGAAACGGGTCGTCGATGGCGCCGGCGATACCGATGTGGCGCTGGTGGAGATCGGCGGCACGGTGGGTGACATCGAGTCCCAGCCCTTTCTGGAGGCGGTGCGTCAATTGCGTGTCGAACTGGGCTCCGATCGCGCCCTGTTCCTACACCTGACCCTGGTACCCTATATCAGCACCGCCGGTGAAACTAAGACCAAGCCCACCCAACACTCGGTTAAGGAATTACGCTCCATCGGTATTCAACCGGATATCCTGGTGTGTCGTTCTGAGCAGGAGATTGATGAGGTGGCACGCAAGAAGATCGCACTGTTTACCAATGTCGACTTACCCGCGGTGGTTTCACTGCCGGATACTGACTCCATCTACCGCATACCCTCCATACTAGGTGCCGCCGGGCTGGATGAGATCGTGGTCAATAAGCTGCACCTGGAGTGCCCCAAGGCCGACTTCTCGGAATGGGACCGGGTGGTAGATGCCGAACTCAATCCCCAGCGGCAGGTCAGGCTGGCCATGGTTGGCAAATACATGGAACTGCTGGATGCCTACAAGTCGCTCAATGAAGCCATTACCCATGCCGGCATTCAGACCCGCACCAAGGTCAATATCACTTATATCGATTCCACCGATGTCATCGAGAAGGGCACGGGTATCCTGGAAGACTTCGATGCCATACTCATCCCCGGCGGCTTCGGCGAACGCGGTTTCGAAGGCAAGATCCTCACCACTCAGTACGCCAGGGAGAACAAGATTCCCTATCTCGGCATCTGCCTCGGCTTGCAGGCGGCGGTTATCGACTACGCCCGCAATGTCGCCGGAATGCAGGGCGCCAACAGTACCGAATTCGATAAAGGCTGCTCCTATCCAGTGATCGCATTGATCAGTGAATGGACAACCGCGGCCGGTACCACCGAGTTTCGCGATGAACACTCCGACCTGGGGGGGACGATGCGCCTCGGTGCCCAGAAGTGTATTCTCGATGAGGACTCCACCACCTTTGCCTGTTACGCCAAACACGAGATCCTCGAACGGCATCGCCATCGCTATGAGTTTAACAATGACTACCTTGAGCAGCTCTCCGAGGCTGGCCTGAAATTAGTGGGCAAATCCGCCGACGGTATGCTCGTCGAAGTCATAGAGGCGCCCGATCATCCCTGGTTCGTGGGCTGCCAGTTTCACCCGGAGTTCACCTCCACACCTCGTGACGGACACCCCCTGTTCACCGGTTTTATTACTGCTGCCGTGGCAAGGCATGCAGAGAAGGGAGAGGCGACAGAACACAAGCAAGAGCGCAATGATGCAACCCTTGAATCGGTGGATCCGGCTTTTTCAGCCGCCAAGACTGCCCAGGCTTGAACCCCCTATCCACAAGATTGTCTACCTATCATGAGCAGTGATCAGATCGATGTCGCCGGCGTCAGCCTGGCCAATGACCGTCCCTTCGTCCTATTGGGCGGTCTGAATGTGTTGGAGAGTCGGGATCTGGCGATGCAGGTTGCCGAACACTTCAATAGTGTCACCGACCGTCTCCATATCCCATTCGTCTTCAAGGCCTCTTTCGACAAGGCCAACCGTTCCTCGCTGGATTCCTTCCGGGGTCCGGGTCTGGATGAGGGTCTCGAATGGCTGAGCGAGATTAAATCCAGCCTGGAATTACCGATTATCACCGATGTTCATGAGGTAGATCAGGTAGCCGCTGTCAGCGAAGTCGCCGACATCCTGCAACTGCCTGCCTTCCTGTCGCGTCAGACCGACCTGATCCTCGCCATGGCCCGGACCGGCGCCGTCATCAATATCAAGAAAGCCCAGTTTCTGGCACCCCAGGAAATGGAGCATATCCTCAACAAGTTCCGCAGTGCCGGAAGCGAGCGCCTCATGCTCTGTGAGCGTGGCAGCAGCTTTGGCTATAACAACCTGGTGGTAGACATGCTGGGTTTTTCCGTGATGAAGCAGTTTGGCTGTCCGCTGATCTTCGATGTGACCCATTCGCTGCAGAAACCCGGTGGTCTGGCCGCCAGTGCCGATGGGCGCCGCGGCGATGTGACCGCCCTCGCCAGGGCGGGCCTGAGTCAGGGTCTTGCCGGGCTGTTTCTGGAAGCCCACCCCCATCCCGACCAGGCGCTGTGTGACGGACCTTGCGCGTTGCCCCTGGACAGTCTGCAGGCATTCCTGGAGCAGATGAAGGCCATGGACGAACTGACCAAATCGCTGCCACCCATCGACACTACTTGACTACCTAGGATTTCCTCATCGATACAAGGTAATTAATTAATTTAAGATAGTCTCTTAAGGTATTGAAATGTCTGAAATAAATAAAATTATAGCACGTGAGATTCTGGATTCGCGAGGCAATCCGACCGTTGAGGCCGATGTCGTTCTCGGCAGTGGTAGCGTGGGCACGGCCTGTGCGCCTTCTGGCGCCTCCACCGGTTCGCGGGAAGCACTGGAGCTGCGGGATAAGGATCCGGGGCGCTACCTCGGCAAGGGGGTGTTAACCGCCGTTCAACACGTGAACACAGCTATTCAGGATGCGCTCATCGGCCGCGAAGCAGCAGATCAGGCGGGTCTGGACCAGACCATGCTGGAGCTGGATGGCACCGAGAA